>JAYTQE010000032.1:0-15516 GCA_043746875.1 Minisyncoccota bacterium | reverse complement strand
CATATATTCTGTTTGTTTGTATTTTATAGACGCTCGTTCTGCATCGGAGGCTTCTTTTTCTCTTTGAGAGGAGTGTAAAGATATTTTGTTGTATAAGTCTATTTGATCTTTTGATATATGACTACCATTTAAATATTCAAAAAGTAATCTGTGAACTATTAAATCTGGATATCTACGAATTGGGGAAGTAAAGTGAGTATAGTATTTAAAAGCTAATCCGTAGTGACCTAAATTTTTTGTAGAATAAACAGCTTTTGCCATCGATCGTACTATTGCTGTTTGTATCGTTTCACTTTCAGGTTTACCTGAAATTTCTAACATTAATTTGTTTAATTCTTTTGAGGGCAATATACCATCTGAATTAAGTGGAATATTGTACCCAACACGTTTAAGAAAAGTTTGTAAATCTTTCATGCGATCCAAATCAGGATTGTCATGTACTCTGTATATAAAAATATCTTCTGCATATTTTTCGTTGGTCGCTATAAATTCAGCTACTTTTCTATTTGCTAGTAACATTAATTCTTCTATCATATGATGAGTTTGTCCACGAGTTTTTAAATATACTCCTATAGGATGTCCATTTTTATCAAGATTAAATTTGACTTCGTCTTGATCTATGGAGATTGCCCCATCAGAAAATCTTTTTTTCTCTAGATTTTGAGCTATAGATAATGCAGTCTCCAACTCTTTTAAACAAGGACCATCTTTTTTGTCTAAAACTTCTTGAGCACTTTCATATGTAAATCGATAATCAGAATGTATTACAGTTTTACCAAACCATTCTTTTGTTATCTTAAATTCTGGTGTAATTTCAAAAACTGCACTCATTGTGAGTCTATCTACATTTGGATTTAAACTACAAAGATCATTTGAGAGTATTTCAGGTAACATAGGAATTGTTCGGTCTACTAGATAAACAGAAGTTGCTCTACGATAAGCTTCTTTGTCTAGAAAACTTCCATTTGTCACGTAGTGGGATACGTCAGCTATATGTATTCCTACTTCAGTATTCCCATTTTCTAAATATTCCAAAGAGATAGCATCATCAAAATCTTTTGCATCAGCTGGATCTATTGTAAAAGTTGTAATTTGTCTAAAATCTTTACGATTGACTATTTCTTCTTTTGTAATACCTAATTCTTTAATTTTTTTTGCTTCATCTTCAACTTCTTTTGGATAGTTATCATCAAAACCTTTTTCCAATGCAAGAGATAGCATTTCGGCATTGTTTTCTAGTGGTTTTCCAAGAACTCTAGATATTTCACCAACAGGAGAAGATTCAGGATCAGGCCAATTGGTAATATTACAAAATACCTTATCTCCAACTTTGGCATTATTTAATTTTTCTTTATCTATAACTATAGATGTATACATTCTTCCGTCATTTGTAACTAAACAATGATTACCATTATCATATGTAAGGGTTCCACTATAACCAACTTTTGCCCTACGAGAAATTTCTAATACCTTACCTTGAGGGTTTTCTCCTTTTGGAATATCAGTAATTTCAACTATAACAGTGTCATAGTGAAATGCACGATTAAGAGCATTTTTAGGTACTTCTATAGATAAATTAAGCTCTTTTATTTTTACATAACCTATACCTCGCGTGGATATATTTATATTTCCTTCATATTTTTCTCCTATCTTGAGTTCTTTCATGAAATTACTTTAACATAAGCTATTTATAAAGTATATAAATTGTTTGACGCTTTTTTCTTTTCCTGCTATTATCCACGAACATATGTTAAAAATCAGGTTACAAAGAATAGGACGTAAAAATGAGGCAGCTTTTCGCCTAGTTATAACTGAATCAAAAAATGGACCACAAAGTGGTAAGTTTTTGGAAATTTTAGGTTCTTATACTGTAAAAAATGATTTGATAGTTTTGAAAAAGGAACGTATTTCTCATTGGTTAAAAAATGGAGTACAAGTTTCTCCAACAGCTCACAATATTTTAGTTAAACAAGGACTACTTGAATCAAAAAAGAAAAATGTTTTACCTAAAAAATCTCCAACAGTAAAAAGAAAAGAATTAAAAAAGAAGTAAAAATCTAATCTAAAAATTAGATTTTTACTTGATAAATAGCCGTTTATTTTGTTAGAATAAGTATAAGGTACTATTTAATAGTTAAAGAATTGAATATAAAAATATGAATGATAAAGAATTTCTGGAAATGTTAGTAAAAGCTTTGGTAGATAATCCAAACGATGTAAATGTAGATCGTACTGTAGATGAAATGGGTGTTTTGCTTACTCTTAATGTGAATCAATCGGATATGGGTAAAATTATAGGTAGACAAGGTAATACAGCAAAAGCTATTCGTACTATACTTAGGGTTGTAGGTATGAAAAATAATGCCAGAGTTAACCTTAAAATAAATGAACCAGAAGGATATCAGAGACAACCAGACGTGGCTAATCTTGACGATGCAATGGCAGACCTTCGAGATATGTAAGTTAAACTTAAAGTTTGTAAAATTGTAAATAAACAAAAAAACCAACATTGTGTTGGTTTTTTGACTTTATAGATATAAATCTCTATTATTTATTAATTATGAATTTTTATTTCCTAACAATTTTTCCAGAGTTAATAGATAGTTATTTAAAAGAGGCAATTCTTAAACGTGCTCAAGAAAAAAAATTAGTAAGTTTTTCTATAAAAAATATTCGTGATTATTCAAAAGATAAACATTCAAAAACCGACGATAGGCCATACGGTGGTGGACCGGGAATGGTAATGATTGCTGAGCCAATATTAAAAGCAGTTGAAAGCTTAAAATTAAAAACTATAAAAGGAAAATTAAAAACTAAATTTATTATGCTAAGTCCTTCAGGTAAAATGTTTACTAATGTAATAGCAAAAAAACTTTCCAAACAATACAAAAATATTGTTTTTATATGTGGACGCTATGAAGGAGTGGATGATAGGGTCAGAAAGATTTTAAAAGCCGATGAATACTCAATAGGAGAATATATTTTAACAGGAGGAGAGCTTCCAGCTCTTGTTATGACTGATGCTATTGTTCGTCAGATACCTGGAGTTTTAGGAGAAATTACATCATTGGAGGAATTAAGAGTGGCTAGCCCTAGAATTTACACTAGACCAGAAAAATTTGTTTATAAAAATAAAAATTATAAAGTACCAAAAGTTTTGACAGAGGGAAATCATAAAAAAATTGAAGAATGGAGAGAAAAACAATTAGAAAAATAAGATTTTATTAGGTATTGACTCTCGCTTAGTTTTCTGTTATAATTAACAAAAATTAAGTACCATGCCAATAAAGAAAAAAAATTCTAGAAAGAATAGAAAAATAAATAATCTTCTAGAAATAAAACCGACAAATTATAAAAAACCTGCAGAGAGTGCAATAAATAAAGTTAAATCTAAATCAATAGAAGAAAGTTCTCTTTTTTGTGAAAAAAAGACGGAATATTCATTTAATTTTAGTGAAGTGAAAATGCCTCTTTACAGAGGATCAATGGAGACTGTCTCTGTGGATAGGTGGTAAAATAATGTCCTAAAGTTGCTATCCGCAATTTTAGGACATTTTTATTTGACATTTATACAAAATAAGTATATATTCTTGTCTCTACAGATTCGGAAGAGTTGTGATATATTCCTGTTTTTATTAGATTTTTATTAATAAAGCCCATACCAAAGAATTATTTTCCTCGGAGGGCCTTTTTCTATTTTTCTACTTTTTATTTAGTAGATGACGCCAAATTATGAATAATACAAAAAATAACCTAAGTAAAGCTATTCGTCCAAAAAAATATTTTTCAAAATATAAAAAACCATTAGTAGAATTTCCAAATTTAATAAAACATCAAATTGATTCATATAACTGGTTGATTGAAAAAGGGATTAAAGAGGTTTTTAAGGAATTTACTCCGATACAGGATTATTCAGGAAAAAAATTTCAACTTGATTTAGTTTCTTTTCACATGGTTGATCCAAAATATAATGAACACTATGCAAAAGAAAATAAAATTTCTCTTGAATCACAAATAAAAGCTAGAATTAAACTTACAAATAAACAAACAGGAGTTGAAAAAGAACAAGAAATATTTTTAGCGGATCTTCCTGTCATGACTAATCATGGGACGTTCATTATAAATGGTGTTGAACGCTCTATTATTCCTCAGCTTTCTAGATCATCAGGTATATTTTTTACAGAACTTGAAATAAAAAGCAAAAGATTTTTTGGTGCAAAGATAATTCCTAATAGAGGAGTTTGGATAGAAATTGAATCCGACGCAGCTGGAGAGGTTTTTGTGCGTATTGATAAAAAAAGAAAATTCTCAGTTATTACTCTTCTTAGAGCACTTGGGCTTACAAATGACAATGATATAAAAAAATATTTTAAAAGTGAATCTGCTAAAAAATTTGTAGAATTAGCAATAGAAAAAGATTTAGTTAAAAACCAAACAGATGCTTTTGTAGAAATATATAGAAAATTACGTGATGGAGACTTGGCAAATGCTGACAATGCTAGAGAGTTTGTCCAGACACTATTTTCTGAAGAAAGATATGATTTGTCATCTGTTGGCCGTTTCCGTTTTAATAAGCGTTTTGAGCTTGATATGTCAGATAAAGAGATGGAGCGCAAAACTCTTTCTGCTGAAGATATGGTTATTATTATAAATAATATAATTGAACTTAACTCTAATCCAGGCTCTCATGCAGATGATATTGATAATCTAGCATCAAGAAGAGTTCGATTTGTAGGTGAAATGTTGCAAGCAAAGATTTATATGGGTTTCACTCAAATTAAGCGTAATGTTCAAGATCGAATGTCAACAATTGACGGATCAAATGCTTTACCAATACAGGTTGTAAATCAGCGCCCACTACAAGCTCGTATAAAAGAATTTTTTACAACAAACCAACTTTCTCAGTTTATGCAGCAAGACAATATTCTTTCAGAGATTGAAGAATTAAGGACTGTTAGTGCTCTTGGGCCCGGTGGTCTTACTCGTGAAAGAGCCACATTAGAGGTTCGTGATGTACATACGTCTCACTACGGTCGTGTTTGTCCAATTCATACACCAGAAGGTCCAAATATTGGATTGATTTTGAGATTAGCTATATACGCTCATATAAATGATTTTGGAATTATAGAAACTCCTTATGTAAAGGTTAAAAATGGAAAAATAACAAAAGACATTGTCTATTTAAATGCAGCTGAAGAAGAAAAATATACAATTGCTCATGCAAGTGTAGCTTATGATGAAAAAGGTAATTTACCAGATAGAGTTGAAGCTAGAATCCGTACAAGTCCAGGAATAGTTTCAAAAAATGAAGTTAATTTTATTGATGTTGCCCCAAACCAAGCTTTTTCACTTGCTACAAGTATGGTTCCATTTCTTGAACATAATGATGCAAACCGTGCTCTTATGGGAAGTAATATGCAAAAACAAGCTGTCCCTCTTATAAGACCAGAAGCTCCTTTTGTAGCTACAGGTATGGAAGAATTGTCAGCTTCATATTCAGGAAGATTAGTTTATGCTGAAGATTCAGGTGAAGTTGTTGGTGTAGATGCATCAAAAGTTATCATAAAAAATGATAAAACTAATAAAGATCAAATTTATTCATTAGTTAATTTCCAAAGAACAAATGCTTTCAACGCTTTTCACCAAAGACCAGTTGTAACATTAGGTCAAAAAATTAAAAAAGGAGAACTTTTGGCTGATACATCTACTACTGATAATGGACAAATTGCTCTTGGTCACAATATGCGTGTAGCTTTTATGTCATGGAATGGAGCAAACTTTGAAGATGCTATTATTCTTTCAGAAAGAATCGTAAAAGATTCTAAGTTTACATCTATGTATATAGCAGAATTTATTTCTGTTGTTCGTGATACAAAACTTGGTCCAGAAATTACGACTCGAGATATTCCAAATGTTGGTGAAGCTAGATTAAAAGACTTAGACGAAGAGGGAATTATACGAGTAGGAGCAGAGGTTCGTGATGGAGATATTCTTGTTGGTAAGATTACTCCAAAAGGAGAAACAGAGCTTACTCCAGAAGAAAGATTGCTTCGTAGTATTTTTGCTGAAAAAGCTCGTGATGTAAAAGACACATCACTTAAAATGGATCACGGAAAACGTGGACGTGTTATTAAGGTAAAAGTTTTTTCAAGAGAACAAGGACATACATTAGAATCAGGAGTAATTAAAAAGATTGTTATTGAAATTGCTCAGTTAAGAAATGTTTCAGTTGGAGATAAATTGGCAGGTAGACATGGAAATAAAGGAGTTATCTCTGTTGTTCTTCCAGAAGAAGATATGCCATATATGGAAGATGGTACCCCTGTTGATGTTGTTTTAACACCACTTGGTGTTCCTTCTCGTATGAATCTGGGTCAAATTCTTGAGCTCCACTTAGGTCTTGCTGCTAATGAATTAGGATACCAAGCTATCGTTCCTCCTTTTTCTGGAGCAACTGATTCAGAAATAAAAGAAGAACTTGTTAAGGCTGGGTTTCCAGAAACTGGATGTGTCCCACTTTATGATGGAAGAACTGGAGAAAAATTTGAATCAGATATTGCTGTTGGATATATGTATATATTGAAACTTCACCATATGGTGGAAGATAAAATTCACATGCGATCTATTGGTCCATACTCACTTATTACACAACAACCATTGGGAGGTAAAGCTCAAGGTGGAGGTCAGCGTTTTGGAGAAATGGAGGTGTGGGCACTTGAAGGTTATGGAGCGGCTCATACTTTACGTGAAATGTTAACAATTAAATCAGATGATATAAGAGGACGATCAGCGACATTTGACTCTATTATAAAAGGAGAGCCAATTCGAGAGCCAAACACTCCAGCATCGTTTATGGTTATGTTGAATTATCTTAGAGGATTAGCTCTTGATGTAGAATTATCAAAACCAAAAAACATATTATTAGATAAAAATCCAGAATTGGAGGCGTAAGCTAAAGTATTGAGTTAAATAATTATGAAAACATTAGATACAACAAATTTTGATCAAATAGTACTAAAGCTTGCAAGTCCTGACCGCATTCGTGAGTGGTCTTATGGTGAAATTACAAAACCAGAAACAATCAATTATCGTACAGGTAGAAGTGAAAGAGGAGGACTCTTTGATGAAAGAATTTTTGGACCTGAAAAAGATTATGAATGTTATTGTGGTAAATATAAACGTATCCGTTACGCTGGAATCATTTGTGAAAAATGTGGAGTTGAAATTACTCAAGCAATAGTTAGACGTGAAAGAATGGGGCACATTGAACTTGCTAGTCCTGTTGCTCACATATGGTTTTTAAGAGGTGTTCCATCTAGAATGAGTATTCTTTTGGGGGTTTCTCTAACTGATCTTGAAAAAGTTGTTTATTTCGCTGGTTATATAATTACAGTAGTTCATCAAGATGAAAAATTACGATTGATTACTGAACTTGAAGCTGAATTTAAAAATAAAGTTAAAAATGCTTCTGATGAGGAAACAAGAGATAAACTACGTACACTTTTAAACAATACAAAAAAAGAAATAGCTGAAATTCGTGTAGGTAAAGTCTTGAATGAACTTTCTTATCATCATTATTCTTTGAAGTATGGATCAACATTTGAGGCAAATATAGGAGCTGAAGCAGTTTATCAGTTGTTTAAGGATATAAATTTAGAA
Source organism: Minisyncoccota bacterium (assembly GCA_043746875.1). Lineage (GTDB taxonomy): Bacteria > Patescibacteriota > Minisyncoccia > Phycocordibacterales > UBA9973 > UBA4124. Next base: position 7,857 of record JAYTQE010000032.1, on the reverse strand, counting down.
AAATCAAAAGATGAAACAATAAAGCTTTTAGAAAAAGCTGGTTCTGCTGAGAGAGAAAAACTTCAAAAAAGACTAGCTCTAATAAGATCAATGATTTATGCAAACATTAGACCAGAGTGGATGTTTTTGACAACTATTCCAGTTATTCCACCAGCAATTCGTCCAATGGTAGCACTTGAAGGTGGAAGACATGCTACATCAGATATAAATGATCTTTATCGTCGTGTTATAAATAGAAATAATCGTTTACGTAAACTTAAAGAAATAGGAGCTCCTGATGTTATTTTGCGTAATGAAAAACGTATTCTACAAGAAGCAGTTGATGCTCTTATAGATAACTCTATTGGAGGATCTGATGCTCCAGCTATGAGTCAAGCACAAAGACGAGCATTAAAATCGCTTGCTGACAATTTGAAATCAAAACAAGGTTTATTTCGTCAAAATTTGTTAGGTAAACGAGTAGATTATTCAGCACGTAGTGTTATTGTTGTTGGTCCAACTTTGAATTTAAACCAATGTGGGCTACCAAAACATATGGCTCTTGAATTATTTAAGCCTTTTGTAATATCAAAAATAATTTCTAGAGAATTAGCTTACAATATAAGAGGGGCAAATAAATTGATTGAAGAAGGAATTCCTGAAGTTTGGGCAATTCTTGAAGAGGTTATCCATGGTAAATATGTTTTATTAAACAGAGCACCAACACTTCACAGATTAGGTATTCAAGCTTTCATGCCAGTTTTGATTGAAGGTAACGCTATTCAAGTACATCCTCTTGTTTGTCCTGCATTTAACGCTGACTTCGATGGTGACCAGATGGGAGTTTATCTACCACTTTCTGTTGCTGCACAAAAAGAAGCACAAACTTTGATAGCTGCTGATAAAAATATACTGAAACCACAAAATGGTGATCCTATTGTTTCATCAAAAATGTTGGATATAGTACTCGGTTGTTATTGGATGACATCTTCTGTTGAAGGTCAAAAAGGTGAAGGCATGTATTTTTCAAGTCCAAATGAAGCAATTATGTCAAGTGACTTAAATGTAATTTCATTAAGAGCAAAAATGAATGTTTTAGGTACAAAAAATGAAAAATACGCTATATTTGAAGGTAAACCTTTTGAGACTACTGTTGGAAGATTATTGTTTAATGCAATTTTGCCACAAGATTATCCTTATATGAATGAAGAAGTTACTTCTAAAAAAATGATAGTTATTGTTGATAACTTAATAATTAAATATGGCATAGAAAAAGTAGCTCCAATTCTTGATCGTATTAAGACTTTTGGATATAAATATGCCACAAAATCTGGTACAACTTGGGGTATTGATAATGTTATTGTTCCAAAGGAAAAAGCTGAAATAATTTCTCGACACAGAAAATTAGAAGAAGAAGTAAAAAACCAATTTGAAGAAGGTCTTTTGTCTGAAGAAGAAAGATATGAAAAAGTTTTATCTGTTTGGAATAAAGCAAAAACTGAAATTGAAAAAGCATTACCAGGTACAATTAAAAAACATGGTTCAGTTTATGACATGATAACTTCAGGTGCTAGAGGAACAGTAAGTAATGTTACTCAGATGGCCGGAATGAAAGGTCTTATTCAGAATACAACAGGTAGAACTATTGATTTTCCTATTATTCCATCATATAAAGAAGGACTTTCTCCAATTGAATATTTTATTACTACTCACGGTTCACGTAAGGGTCTTGCTGATACTGCTCTTAACACTGCAAGAGCTGGTTATCTTACACGTCGTTTAGTAGATGTTGCTCAAGATGTAATAATTACTGAAGATGATTGTGGAACAAAAATAAATAAACGTATTACAAAAGAAATTATTTCTGGATTTGAAATTCCTTTATCAAAAAATATTAGAGGAAGAGTTCTTGCAAAAGATGTTGTACTTTCTGATGGGTCAGTTCTATTTAAAAAAGGACACATGCTTACACGAGATGAATCTGTTCTTATTGAACAAAAAGGTGTTACCGAGGTATTTGTAAGAACCCCAATGACTTGTCGTACAGTTTATGGTATTTGTCGTATGTGTTATGGATTAGATTTAGGAAGAAATCATATTGTTGACAAAGGAGAAGCTGTTGGAATTGTAGCCGCTCAAGCTATTGGTGAACCAGGTACACAGTTAACACTTAGAACTTTCCACGCTGGTGGTGTTGCTGGAGTTGATATTACAGCTGGACTTCCTAGAGTTGAGGAAATATTTGAATGTCGAACTATAAAGAATCCTGCTATTGTTGCTAAATATAATGGAACTGTAATTGATATTAAAGAAAATGGTTCTGTAGAAAAAATTATTACAGTTTTATCTGAAAAATCAGATACAGCAAAAGAGTCTGTAGAGTACGCTGTTATTGGAAGAAGAAATCCTATTGTTAAGATTGGACAAGAAATTATAGCAGGAGAACTACTTACTGATGGATCAGCAAATATAGACGAAGTCTATAATCATGGAGGCAAAGAGATGGCTGAAGATTACATCATTAAAGAAATTAGTAAAGTTTATGAACTTCAAGGAGCTTCTATTGCTAGAAAACATTTAGAAATAATAATTCGTCAAATGTTTTCTCGTAGAAAAATTAAAGAATCAGGAGATACAGGATTTTCTGTTGGTGAAGTAGTAGAGACAACAGAGCTTATAGAAGAAAATGAATATATGAAATCAGAAGGTCTTCATGAAGCAAAAGGAGAATTAATAATACTTGGTATTACACAAACATCTCTTAATGCAAAAAGTTGGATATCTGCTGCATCATTTCAAAATACAAACCGTGTATTGATTCAAAATGCTATAAAAGGAGGATCAGATACATTAAGAGGCCTCAAAGAGAATGTCACAGTAGGAAGACTAATACCAGCTGGTACAGGATTTAGAGAGAATAAAAGTTCTTTAGATATAAATTTATCTAAAAGAGAAGAATAATATGTCAACGGTATTCGAGACTATTAAAGATCGGTTACCTATTACAGAAGTCCTCACAGCATATATAACGCTTATCCCATCAGGAAACCAATATAAAGCTAAATGTCCATTTCATAATGAAAAGACAGCATCTTTTTCTGTGTCTCCAGAGAAAGGGTTTTATTATTGTTTCGGATGTGGAGCAAAAGGAGATATATTTAATTTTGTTGAACAATTTGAAGGATTAGATAAAAGAGGTTCCCTTAAGGTTCTTGCTGAAAGAGCAGGGATTGATATATCAAAAAATAATGTTCAAACAGAAAGAAATGATCATTCTTATGAAATTCTTGAAAAGGCTACTAATTTATATCAAAAAAATCTAATTAACAATAAAGATGTTAATAATTATTTGAAAACAAGAGGAATTAGTAATGAAACAATAAAAGAATTTCGTATAGGATATGCTCCAGATGCATGGAGATTTATAATTGAATCTTTAGATGAAAAAGATGTTTTATCTGCTCAGAATGTCGGATTAGTAAAGATTCTTGAAGATAATAGGAAGTATGATCGTTTTAGAAAAAGAATAATTTTTCCTATAGCAGATACAAGTGGAAGAATCATAGGTTTTTCAGGTAGGCTTTTTCCAGATATTAATAGTGATGGTCCCAAGTATTTAAATTCACCTGAAACAGAATTATTTCAAAAATCAAAAGTTCTATATGGTTTTGATAAAGCAAAATTTCATATTAAAAAAAATAATTTCGCTATTTTAGTAGAAGGACAATTTGATATAGTCATTAGCCATCAATACGGTTTTCGCAATACTGTAGCAACATCAGGAACAGCTGTATCTGATAATGCTATTATTGATACAAAAAATAACTTAGCTGTTGTTTCAAGACTTACTTCTAATATATTTTTAGCTTTTGATGGAGATAGTGCTGGACAAAAAGCACTTGATAAAGCCGCAGTAGTAGCCCTTAAATTAGGAATGAATCCAAAAGTTGTTCCATTGCCAGAAGGATTAGACCCAGCTGATTTTATATTAAAAAATGGAGCTGACTCTTGGAAAGACTTGCTTAAAATAAGTAAACATTTCTTAATTCATGAGGCTGTTAGGATTCGAGAATCAAATTATTCCCCCCATGTTTTAGTTTCTGTTATAAAAAATAGAATTTTTCCATTCTTAAGACTGGTAATTTCTCCAATAGAGCAAAATTTGTATTTAGAAGGAATAATTAGAGAATTAAATATTCCAAAAAATTTAATTATAGATGAATTTAATTTATTTTTAAAAAAAATACCATTAGAAATAAAAGAAGAATTTTCTGAAGAGAAAGATTCAGATTTTATTAATATTACTAGTATGGAAAGATTTTTAGCTATCATTAAAATTTATCCAGACAAAGATTTTCAAGCTCATTTAAAAGAATTAGAAGAACTTAAAATAAAAGAAAACATTTTTTCTTTTAAAGAAATAGAAGAAGATAGAATGAAAAAAATTATAGCAATTGTTGAGAGAGAAAATTTATTACTTGATTCGTCTGGTATTGAAGGGTTAATGTTTGAGTTAAAAGAAAAAATAAAAGATGATTTTTTTAATAAACTATTAAATTTTTATACCATTCAACTAAATGAAGCTGAACAATATAATGATCAAGATAAAATAAATTCTATACTTTATATTTTACAAAATATAAATATAAGTCGTCAGCCAAATGGTTGACAAAAGGTATTTTTTTAGTAATGATGTCGCTATCTGTTAATTTATGCCAAAAAAACAAAATATCAAAAAAATAAAGAAAGTTATCATAAAAAAACCAGCTCGAAAGAGTGGGATTTCAACAAAGAAAATTGTTACCAAAGTAGGTAATTCTAAAAAGATTATATTAAAAAAAGTAGAAAGAAAGAAAGTAATAAATAAAAAATTAATTTCAAAAAAAAATAAAACTTCTAAAACTAAATTAGTTAAAAATATTGAAATAAAAAAGAATAGGCCAAAACCTATGACTATTAAACATGGCAATCAAGGATCTAAGCGTGAAATAAATTCTGATAAGAAAATTAAGGAAATGGAATTAAAAGCTCAAGATCTTATTACAAAAGGAAAGAAAAGGGGATTTATTACATATGATGAAATTTTAAAAACTTTTCCAGATATAGAAAATAATATAAATTTTCTAGATGAATTGTATGAAAAGTTTGGAACAGCTGGTGTCGACGTTTTAGAGGGTGGTAACTTACTTGATATTGATAATCAAGAAGATCTTTCAAAATACATTAAAGATAGTAGCTCTTTTAGTTCTGTACAAATGTATCTTAAAGACATAGGGCAATATCCTCTTATTGTTGCTTCAATGGAACGTGAATTAGCCAAGCGTATTGCAGCAGGAGATCTTGAAGCAAAAAATCTTTTGGCTAGATCCAATTTAAGATTGGTTGTTTCTATTGCTAAAAAATATGCTAATCGTACAGCAGATTTAACATTGCTTGATTTGATACAAGAGGGGAATATCGGTTTATTTAAAGCTGTAGAAAAATTTGATCACACAAAAGGATTTAAATTTTCTACATATGCTACATGGTGGATACGTCAATCTATTACTAGAGCATTAGCTGACCAATCTAGAACTATACGTATACCTGTTCACATGGTTGAAACTATTTCAAAATATAAACAAGTTATGCGTCGATTAGGACAAGATTTAGGTAGGGATCCACTTCCAGAAGAAATTGCAAATGAAATGGGAATAGAAATTGAAAAGGTCCACGTAATTGAACAAATAAACCAAGAAACAAGATCTCTCGAACAACCTATAGGAGATGACGATGATAAATCTACTTTTGGAGAATTTATTGCTGATGATAAGATTTTGAGACCAGATCAAGAATCATCAAGAAGAATGTTACAAGATGCCATTAAAGGAGTTCTTGAGGAAATATCTCCAAAAGAAAAAAGAATTTTGGAAATGAGATATGGACTAGTTGATGGAGTACAACATACCCTTGAAGAAGTAGGTAGAGAATTTGGCGTAACTCGTGAACGTATTAGACAAATTGAAGCTAAGGTTCACGAAAAACTTCGTCAAAATGATCGCATACAAAGACTTAGAAATTACTTCGATTAAGATTTAATATAAAAACTTCCAATTTTTATTGGGAGTTTTTATTATTTATAATAATGAATCTATATTTTTTCTTATTTCTTCTATAGGATAGGCTCCTGGAATTATTATTTGTTTACCAGTTTTTAAATTTACTAAAATAGAAAATGGTGTTCCTTGGGCCCCTATTTGTTTCGCTTCAGAGATATTTGAATCAACTAATTTTGCAGTATCAGGATTTAACATACATGTCTTAAATAAATTTTTATCTAATCCTTGTGTTGTTGCAAAAGATATTAAAGTATCCTCAACTTTTGAATCATTATTTAATGTAACATCAATAACAGTATCTAAGTATTTATCAAAAGCAGCATCTCCTCCAATTTGGTATGCACATTCCATAGCGATAGCTTCACTATATGCATTTGGGTGTAGTTGACTTAATGGGAAATATCTATAAATCCAAACTAAATTATCTTTGTACTCAGATAAAAGTGTTTTTACTGTATTGTGAAATTTTATACAGAAAGGACAATCACTATCCGAATATTCAAATAAAGCTATTTCTGCTTTTGATGTATCACCACGAATATGGTCATTTTGTTGTAATGTAACAATCATAGGATCCACCCGACTTGGAATGTTACGTTCTTTTTGGTCAGCTACATTTTTTTCTGGTAAATTATTTTTAGAATTAAAGGCTATTAGTATAGAAATTGCGATAATTACTGCACTTGTAATTATTGCAGCCGGAAGATTTATAGTATTTTTATCTTTTTTTATTTCTAAAGTATTTTCACTTATATTTTGTTCATTTTCCATTATTTAAGTATATCTCAAATATTTATTTTTGCTAATTATAGAAAAATATTGACTTTTTTAATTAAACAATTAGAATTAATATGTTGACATTGAGTACTCAAAGTTCAGCACCCTAAAGCCCTGCTTCTTGAAAGCAGGGCTTGTTTATTGTTGAAGAAATAGTCTTAAAATGCTAGTATGATGTTCTATGAACATAGCTGAAATAGTCATGTATGCTATAACTTTTTTAGCACTATATGTACAAATTTTTTTATTGGTTACTTTTATAGAGTACCGAAAATTGATTAAATATGAAACTAATTTACCAATAAATATTGGTAAATTTCCAAGTGTCGCAGTAATTGTCCCTTGTTGGAATGAAGAAAATACAGTACACGGTACTATAGATTCACTTCTGGCACTTGATTATCCAAAAGATAAATTAGAAATCATCGTAGTAGATGATGGAAGTACTGATAATACATGGAAAGAGATATTGAAATACAAAGATAATCCTCAAATAAAAATTTTACATAAAGAGAATGGAGGTAAACATACAGCCATGAATTACGGGATAGAAAATACCACAACAGATTTTATCAGTTGTTTAGATGCTGATTCTTATGTCGCAAAAGATGCATTGAAGCGTATTATAAGTATGTTTGAAAAATATCCAGAAAAAATGGCTATTGCTCCTTCTATTATAATAAATAATCCAAAAACATTTATTCAAAAAATTCAAAGAGTTGAGTATAATATGGCAATTTATGTAAAAAAAATGCTGGCTTATTTAGACGCTATCCATGTAACACCTGGACCTTTTTCTGTATTTAGAAGAGAAGTTTTTAATAAAATAGGAGGTTTTAGAAAGGCCCATAATACAGAAGATATGGAAATAGCTTTTCGTATGCAAGAAAATTATATGAAAATAGGGCATTGTCATACAGCTGAAATATATACTGTTGGACCAGACACTGTCTATAAACTATTTAAACAAAGAGTTAGATGGATATATGGTTTTATTCAAAAT
>JAYTQE010000031.1:0-8280 GCA_043746875.1 Minisyncoccota bacterium | reverse complement strand
ATCTGTTTTTTTTGCTTCAGCAATTAATGATATAAAACCAGAAATAGCTAGTATTTTTATATATACAGAAAATGATTATATTTATTTTGTAGCTACAGACTCATTTAGATTGGCAGAAAAAAAGATAAAAATTAAAGGACTAAGTGAAATACCTAAAATATTATTACCTTATAAAAATATTTCTGACATATTAAAAACATTAGATAATATGAGTGAAAAAGTAAGAATAGTTTTCAATAGAAATCAAATTTCTATAAATGATAATAATATATATTTTACATCAAGACTTATTGATGGTGGTTTTCCAGCTTATCAATTAATAATACCAAAAGAAGAAAATACTAAAATAGTTGTCTTAAAACAAGATTTAATTAATACACTTAGATTAGCCACTGTTTTTTCAGATAAATTTTTTCAAGTAGTATTATCAATTAATAATCAAGATAAAAAAGTAACAATAAGTTCTAAAAACAACGAAATAGGATCGTCTATTACTAATATAGACGCAGTTATTACAGGAGAAGATATAGAGGTTATTTTTAACTTAAAGTATTTTTTGGATGTTTTCCAGGCAATATCAGGTGATAGTATTTCAATTAGTTTTACCAAATCAAATAAACCAATTCTTATAAAAAATATAAATGATAATAACTTCCTGTATTTATTAATGCCAACAAATAGATAAATATGTCTTTATTTAATTCAATATTAAATTCTATTCAAGGTAATATTAATAAAAATAATTCTTATAAAAAAGATATTATTCTTATAATAAATAAAAATTTAAATCTAAAAATAGAAGAAGATAGTATTAATATTTATAAAAATACACTAAATATTAAAACAACACCAACAATTAAAAATGCAATTCTTTTAAAGAAAGATATTTTATTAAAAGAGTTAAATTCTTTTAATATTAAAAATATTAATTAGTCGTTAAATTATAATTAAACTGATTATTAAGCCACCAGTTTTGGATAGGAGGATTCCATAATTTAAATTGAGGGTCACTATTTGGGTCGGAAGGAGGTGAGCCTTTTGGATTGTTTTTATCTACCCAAAAAAGAATACTATTTATATTATTTTCTGAGTTAAGTATTAACCATTTACCTTTAAAAATAGGTTTTAAATTTTCATAATCAGGATCAGGTATAGGTTTTTCAAAAGGTGTACTTTGTTTATTTTTTATAAAATCCTCCATAAAACTTTTCCATATAGGACCAGACACCGCAGCTCCACCACTTGTCATAGATTTATTATTATTATTTCCAGACCAAACACCAACAGCGATATCGGTATTATATCCAATAATCCACGCATCTCTATCGTCGTTTGTTGTTCCTGTTTTTACTGCAACATTTAGTATTGATATTTTATCACCAAAGGTTGGTATTCTAGCTACTGAATCAGACAAAACATCATTTAATGTTAATGCTACATTTTTTTCTAAAACCTGTGAAGAATTATCCTCATATTTTTTTAATATATTTCCGTCCCTATCTTTTATTTCTAAGATACCAACAGGAGGATTCCTTAGTCCACTATTTGCAAATACACTATAAGCACTAGTTATATCTAAAAGAGTAACTTCTCCTCCTCCTAAAACAAGAGATAATCCATAATCTTTTGAATTAGTTAGTGTTGTTATACCAAGATCTTTTGCTTCTTCTATAGCATTATCAATTCCAACTAAATACATAAGTTTAACAGATGGAACATTTCTAGATTCAGATAAAGCACTTCTTAGTGTCATGGGACCTTTATATTTATTATCAAAATTATTTGGATGATAACAGTCTTTTTCTGTAAAACCAGAAAGGGGAACTTGAAAAGCAGTACAATTTGTTGAAAATTCAGTAGGAAGATCAAAAAGTATTGTTTCCGGTGTATATCCTTTTTTAAATGCACTTGCATAAATAAAAGGCTTGAAAGAGGAACCAGGTTGTCTTTTTGCTGTGGCTATATTGTAAGCTCCATCTATGCTTTTATCAAAATAATCACGAGACCCAACCATAGAAAGTATATGACCATTTTTAGGATCTATAGCCACTAAAGAGGCATTACTAGCATTATATTTTTTTTCATTTATTTTTGAATTTTCCAACACCAACTCTTCAGCTTTTTTTTGTAGTTCATAATCAAGTGTTGTTTTTACAACTAATCCACCAGTTTCCATAATATCTTGACCATATTTTTGTTGTAAATAGTCCAGTATAAAAAATACAAAATGAGGAGCTTTTATGCTATTTGTTGCCTCAATATTAAAAACAACTTTTTCATTCAACGCTTCTTGATATTTAACCTCATCTACATACCCATATTCAAGCATTTTTTTGAGAACTATATTCTTTTTTTCATCAAGTTTTGTTTTGTTTTTTCCAAAAGGTGAATAATAAGTAGGAGCCTCAGGTATAACAGCAAAATACGCTGCTTCAGCTAAAGTAAGATCTTTTGCTTTTTTATTAAAAAAAGCTTGAGAGGCTTCTTCTATTCCGTAAATAGTGCTTCCATAAGGAGCATCATTTAAGTATATTTCTAGAATTTGATCTTTAGAAAAACGTTTTTCTAATTTTAGTGCTAAAATTATTTCTTTTGACTTTCTAGTCAAAGTCTTATCTGTTGTTAATAGTGTGTTTTTTACTATTTGTTGAGTAATAGTAGAGCCTCCTTGACTGTACTTACTTTTCATAATATTTGCTAAAAATGCACGAGCAATAGATGTAATACGAATTCCATTATGTGTATAAAAATTTCTATCCTCTACAGATATAACAGCTTGTTTTATATAAGTACTCATTTCCGAAAGAGGAATCTCTGTTCTTCTAACAGACTGGTGTATGTCGTACAAAATTACATTACCAGTTCTATCTGTTATTTTTGAAGAATTAGCGACCTTTCTTGTTTCAAAATTTGATATATCAGGAAGATTTATACTACTTACCCATAGGAGGATTGTTCCAATTAGTATAAGTAGTAAAGCAGAAAGTAATAATGCTGTTTTTTTTAGTATAAATTTCTTTTTATTTTTCACATCTTTATCATAGAAGAAATCCTTTAAAAAATAAAGGGAAAATGATAAATATGTCTAAATATGGAAAGAAAAGAACAAATAGAGACTATTTTAAACAAAGGAGTAGAAAATGTGTTGCCAAGTTATGATTTTTTGAGATCAAAATTAGAAAAAGGAATTAACCCTCGTGATATTAAAATGCGCCTAGCTTATGAAGTAACAAAATCTGTTACAGATGATAAAAAAGCAAAAGAAGCAGAAGATGCTTTTGTTTTAACTTTTCAAAAAAAAGAAACAAATAATTTAATAAAAGAAATAAAACAAAATCAAGATTCTTTTGAAGAAGTTTTTATAAATGAAAAAATAGTAAAATCAAAAAGCGAATTAAGAAGACTAATAGAAGCAAAGGCTGTTAGTAGGATTGAAGATAAAAAAATATAGATATTATTATGATAAAAAAATTCCTGAAAAAGGAACATATAAGATTAGAAAAAATAGATTTATTAAGATAGTTTAAATACCAAACATTTTGTTTAATTTTTCAGACCAAATAGGTTGTAAAAAGGTAACAATTAAAAAACAAGGCAAAAAAATTAGTGTTATAAAAACAAAACTTAAAATATTCCACAGAAAAATTAGCGTCACCTGTGCTGTTTCTAGTACGAAGTCCATATTTTAATACTATCTTATATATTGATTTTATAAAAGGTGACGAAACCCTTTTTTTATTGTCTTTATTATAAAAATAATATTATCATGATAATATTATAAATATATGATTGTAATAGCTGGAGGCTCGGGGTATATAGGTAAGGTTTTAACAAGAAACCTTTTAGATAAAGGATATACAGTTGTTATTGTCGACAAATTACCACCAAGCTTTACTCATGAAAAATTATTTTTTATACAGTGTGATATTGTTAATCAAGTAATACCTTTCAATGCATTAGACCAGGCAACAGCTGTAATTAATTTGGTAGGGAATAGTATTTTTCATAAATGGACTAATTCTTATAAAGAAGAAATAAGACAAAGTAGAGTAAATAGTACAAAAAAAATAGTCGAATCTATAAAAACAGCCAAAAACAAACCAAATATTTTTATAAATGCATCTGCTGTTGGTTTTTATGGAGAAAGGCAAGAAGAGTTACTTACAGAAAATTCAAAAAAGGGAGATGGTTTTTTTTCAGATTTAGTTTTTGACTGGGAAAAAGAAGCTTTTAAGGTAGAAGAGCTTAGTATTAGAACTGTCTGTATAAGAACAGCTATTGTTTTGGGGAAGAGTGGAGGAATGTTAAGTATTTTGAATAAATTTTCTAGATTAGGTTTTTTTCTAAATCTGACAAAAAAAGATTTTTGGCAACCATGGATCAGCGAAAAAGATCTTATAAATATTTATATATTTGCTCTTGAAACCTCTACTCTTCACGGCGTAGTGAATGCCGTAGCCCCAGAAGAGGTTACTCATAAGATATTTATTAAAAGTATAATGAAGTTTTTGAAAAGAAAGATTTTAGGAACTATTCCTAAAAAAATAAATGAAATTATTTTCGGAGATCTTGTAAATGAAATAACAGTCAGTCAAAGAATTTTACCAGAAAAACTTTTAGATAAGGGTTTTGTGTATAAATATCCAACTCTAAATGAAACATTAAGTGATATTTATACAAAGTAATTTTTAATATGGAAAGAATAGATATTGTAGTTGAAGGTTGGGATAAATATAAATTATTAGATTCAGGTAATAATAGAAAGTTGGAGCTTTTTGAAGACTTAATAATAGACAGACCAGAAATTCAAGCTTTGTGGAAAAAAACAAACAATATAGACTTATGGGCCCAATCAGATGCTCAATTTCTTTGGGTAGAAAAAGGTGAGAGGTGGAAAAAATCACAGAAAACAAAAGATTCATGGAATATTAGTTTTGAGGATATTAAAATGAAACTTTCTTTTAAAGGATTTAAACACGTAGGTATTTTCCCTGAACATAAAGATCAGTGGATAGAGATAATAAAAATAGGAAAAAATAATAAAAATATAAAGATGTTGAATCTTTTCGGGTATACTGGAGCAGCTAGTATTGCCGGAGCAATTGCTGGAATAAGTGTTACACATGTTGATGCATCAAAACAAACAATCAATTCTTTAAAAGAGAATATTGAATTATCAGGATTATCAAAAGATTCAATTCGTATAATCTGTGAAGATGCATTACGTTACACAAAAAGATTAATAGAAAGAGGTGAGAAGTTTGAAATTATAATTATGGATCCCCCAGCTTTTGGTAGGGGACCAAAAGGAGAAATTTGGAAAGTTGAAGACTCTTTAGCAGAATTAGTAGAACTTATCCCTAAAATTCTTTCGGAGAAAGCCCAAATGTTTATCTTAAATGGTTACGCATCTGGTTATTCAGCAAGAACCTTTGGAGAACTTACGAAGAGATTTTTTAACGAAAAAGAAGGAACCATTTCATATGGTGATATAGGAATAAAACAAAATAATTCAGATAAAATATTAACAACAGGAATTTATACAAAATGGAAAAAGAAAAAATAAATATAAATTTAAAAAAATTTATAAAAATCAAAAGAGGAATTAATGGTCTAGGTCTTTTTACTGATATTGATATAAAAAAAGGTGAATTTATTATTGAATATTGGGGTGATATTATAAGTGAGAAAGAAGCCAATGTTCGTGGTGGAAAATATTTATTTCAAACATCTAGTAATAGACACGTAGACGGCTCCACTAGGCAAAATATTGCTAGATATGTAAACCATTCTTGTAGACCAAATTGTGAAACAGAAATAAAAAGGGGCCAAATTTTTATATCAAGTATTAAAAATATAAAAAAAGGTGAAGAGTTATTTTATGATTATGGAAAAGAGTATTGGAATGAACATATAAAGCCTAAAGGATGTAATTGTCCTAAATGTAAAAAATAAACTACCCTCATTAATGAGGGTAGTTTATTTTTTAGAGTTCTTCTTCTCCAAACATATAGGCTTCTAATTCTGGATCTTGGTCTCCAAATTCTCCAGTATCTATTTCTGAGATTATTTCTTTTTCTGATTCGATATCGTCATCTACTATCACAGCATCGTCATCTACTATCACAGCATCGTCTCCATCTTTTATTTGGAAACCCTCAATTAATTCACTTTCTAAAATCTCAGTTTCTTCTTCCATTTTTTTTTATATATAAATAAAATCTTCTAATGCAATAAGTTGTATCAAAAACTAAAATATTTTGCAAGACTATTTTAGTTTTTTTCGAAACTTTTTATTCGTAAATACTCCACAGTTGCAAAACCCAAAGCAATTGCGTCTATTTCATCATCAAGTTTTTTATTAGTATCTATTTTAAGTGTCAAAGAAACCATTTTTTGAACTTGGTTTTTATTAGCATTTCCAACTCCTGTCATTGCCACCTTAACCTCTTGAGGAGAAAGCTCAATAAGTGGAATTTTGTAAATTCCAGAAATTAACACAACCACACCTCTTGCTTCCGCTACTTTTATAACAGTTTTTTTATTTACTGAAAAAAATAAAGTCTCTAGACCAATACAATCTATTTTCCACTCCTTAATTAAGGAAACTATTTCATCAAAAATGTGTACTAAACGTTCATTATGGGAACTTTTTTTATTTGTAGTAATACAACTAGAGTATAAAAGTTGTAAAGGTTTTTCATTGGATATTATTGCTATTCCAACTCTGTCATATCCTGGATCTATTGCTAGTATTTTCATTTTAAGTAAGTCTTACCTTTTTCAGACAATAAGCGACCTCTTTGTGTTCTTTCAAGTAATCCTAACTGTATAAGATAAGGCTCAATAACATCCTCTACGGTTCCTTCATCTTCTCCCATAGCTGTTGCAATATTTTTAATACCAACAGGTCCACAGTTGAACTTTTCTTTTAGTACTTTAAGAAATTCTAAATCTTGATTTCCTAAACCATTTTCATCTAAACCAAGTATTTCAAAAGCAGCAAAGATTGTCTCATCGTTTAATTGTTTTTGATACATCTGAGCATAATCACGAACTCTACGTAATAAATAGTTTGCTATACGAGGAGTTTGCCTAGATCTTTCTGATATAGCAGATACGCTTTCCTTTGGAATAGAAATGTTTAATATTGAAGCTGAGCGATTTATTATTTTTGAAATATCATCAGGACTATAAAATTCTAATCTAAAAGCCCCACCAGAAAATCTAGAACGAAGAGGTGCAGATAACATACCAAAACGTGTTGTAGCGCCAAGTAAGGTAAATGGAGGAAGGTCTAACTGAACTGTTCTAGCTGAAGGACCCTTACCGATCATAATATCAAGTTTTCCTGTCTCCATAACAGGATAGAGGACTTCCTCTATTGTTTTATTTAATCTGTGTATCTCATCTATAAAAAGCATATCTCCTGGTTGAAGGTTTGTAAGTATTGCGGCAAGATCCCCAATTCTTTCTATTGAAGGTCCTGATGTTATTTTTATATTTGTTCCGACTTCACGAGCTATTACATGAGCAAGTGTAGTCTTCCCAAGACCAGGAGGTCCATAAAAAAGTATATGTTCAGGGTTGTGCCCACGTTCTTTTGCGGCACCTATAAGTATGGATAAATTTTTTTTGATATTATTTTGACCAATGTATTCATCGAAAGAAGTTGGGCGTAAAATATTATCGCTAAATTGCTCCTCATTTGAGGGCCTTGACATATTTTTTGGTTGTGCTATGCTTTTGTCAGACATCGATATCTATAGTTTACAACAAGAAGGTACAAATCTCTAAGCAGTCAGCCATGTGTTCTAAGTCCATGCGCAGGACGTTCTGGTTTCGACTGGGTCTATCCTATAATTTGACTTTACTTGTATGGCCTCGTCCATACAAGGACTGTTTAGAGATTTGTACTTTTTTATTTTTCTTCTAGATCTACAACAGAAGAAACTTCTTCAAAGTCGGTGAGCCCTTGCAGTATTTTTATAAGACCATCTTCTCTCATATCAAGTGTCCCTTGTTTGTCAGCTATACGTTTTATGTCACGTTCACTTGGACTTTCAATAATTATTTTTTCTATATTTTCATCATTTTGAATAACTTCAAATATTCCTAATCTACCTTTATATCCTGTATTTCCACAAATGCTACAACCTGATGCTCTCCATAGTTTTTCAATTTCTTTTTTCACACCAAACTGCTCCATGTTTTTTCCTTTTAATTCAGCATTATCCCAAATTTCATTGATATATTTTCTTTCCTGTTCAGTTATTAATT
>JAYTQE010000030.1:0-4024 GCA_043746875.1 Minisyncoccota bacterium | reverse complement strand
CACGGGTATATCCTAACCGGTGCGGCAAAAACGCATCGGAACAGTGCCTGGTGGGTAGTTTTACTGGGGCGGTATCCTCCCAAAAAGTAACGGAGGAGTTCAAAGGTCAGCTAGGCGCGAATGGAAACCGTGCCGATAGTGCAATGGCATAAGCTGGCTTGACTGTAAGGGGGCCATCCCGAGCAGGTGCGAAAGCAGAACATAGTGAACCGACAATTCGCATTAGATGCGGTTGAAGATTAACGGATAGAAGCTACTCTAGGGATAACAGGCTAGTTCCGCCTAAGCGTCCATAGCGACGGCGGAGTTCGGCACCTCGATGTCGGCTCACCTTATCCTGGGGCTGGAGAAGGTCCCAAAGGTTTGGCTGTTCGCCAATTAAAAAGGTACGCGAGCTGGGTTCAGACCGTGAGGAAGTTATATTGTTGTATGTGTGTCAAAGAAGTATCGGTTTCGACTAATACTCACTTTATATGCATATGGAGGTATGACTAACTCACCGTCTGAATCCTGAGGAATTTTTTTGATTATTTTTTAATAAAAATAATCTAACATATAAAATATGTTTTAGTCTTTTCGTCTAATAAGGTTAAAGTTTCCAAAATAGCTGCACTATTTTGGAAAAGAAAGATAGTAAAAGAGAACCATCCAGTTACGGCGGTTATATGTGGTGACATGTATAACATCCTCGACTAATATCGGGAAAGGTCTTTTGATGTATAATCATTCTATATGGATGGAGATGCATAAATAAAAAGGTTAATTCCGAGGGAAGATTTTTGAATTTTATAAAATCACCCGTAGAGACTAAATGTTGAGCTTCTCATTTTTGAGAAGAAGTTATAGTCCATTCCATACAGTAATGTATGAAAAGAAGCGTAAGACAGGTTGGTCTCCTATCTACTGCAGGCGTTGATACTTGAGGAAATTCGTTTCTAGTACGAGAGGACCGAAATGAACGAACCTCTGGTCTGTGGGCTCTGACGCCAGTCGGATTGTCCAGTAGCTATGTTCGGAATGGATAACCTCTGAAAGCATCTAAGAGGGAAGCCAGTTCCAAGATTATGTATCGTTGAGGGCCGTGAGAGATGATCACGTTGATAGGCACTAGGTGGAAGCGTAGCAATATGTTGAGCCAAGGTGTACTAATTGCCCGACTCCTATTAGGAAATCTGGAAATCATACCAGCGCTTTTTGCGCTGGATCAGAAAAAAATATTTGAAATTAATAATTTAATTTCGCGAAACATTTGAATGCTTCGTCTTGGTGGTTTGTCGCAGGGGTCACACCTCTTCCCATTCCGAACAGAGAAGTTAAGCCTTGTAGAACCGATGATAGTCTTTTATTAGGCAAAAGTAGGTAGCTGCCAGGACAAAGCATTTAAATAAATTTAAAAAAAATCACTCAAACGAGTGGTTTTTTTGTACTAGCAAGGATAGTTCTTGTTAATGGATTTGTGTAAAATAGCTTGAAAGTCGACAGTGAGATATAATAGTCTATATGTCATGGGCACTTAGGCGACAACTTTTATATTTGTTTGGTGTTTTCTTTGTTTTAGGGCTTATTGTTTTTGGAATTTTTTACAAAACTATCAATGTTCCTCCCAATTGTTTTGATAATAAAAAAAATGGAACAGAACTAGGTATAGACTGTGGTGGTATATGTTTTACGTATTGCCCAGCAGAATTATCTGATCCAAAAATAAGATGGGTTAGAACTTTTGAGATTACACCAGGAATTGTTCATGCAGTTGCTTATATTGAACACAATCATATTGAAGCAGCATCTCGTAAAATAAAATATAGTTTCAAACTCTACGATGAGAGAAATTCTCTTATAGTAGAAAGGCTAGGAGAAAGTTTTGTAGGTCCGATGGGTCGTACTGCTATAGTAGAGACTCTGATAAAAGTTGAAAAATCAAAACCAGTCAAAACTATTTTTTCTATAATTCCTGATATAAAATGGGAAAAGATTTCAAATGACTTTTCTAAGGTAGTTATAAAAACTAGTAATTCAATCGATCAATTCCAAGGAGGAATTCGCATTACTGCCAATATTTTAAATCAATCTAATTTTAATTTCAAAAACCTTGATATAGTAGCTATTATTTATGATAAAAATGGAAATGCTATAACTGCTTCAAAATCAGTATTATCTAGATTGGGTAGTAATAATTCAGCAACAGTTTATTTCACATGGCCATTTAATATAGAAGAAATAGATAATGTAGAAATTATTCCAAGATTTAATGTTTTTAATATGGAATAGTTTTACATGGGATATAAATTAAGAAAATTTTTAAATAATACAGACTGGATACTTATTTTATCTATTATCCCAATATCTCTAGGTGGACTCGCAACTATGACATCTTTTGCTGGTAGACCTGAATTTTTTCATAGGCAAATACTTTGGGTTATTCTAGGATTTTTCTTTATGTTTGTAATTGCAAACTTCGATATAAGATTCTTTAGGGAGTCTCGTTATATTGTATTATTTTATTCATTTTCAATAAGCTTATTAGTCTTGGTTTTAATTTTTGGCAAAACTATTAAAGGAGCAAAAAGTTGGTTTGATTTTGGAATTTTTTCTTTTCAGCCGACAGATATAGTCAAATTATTGGTTATCTCTGTTTTAGCAAAATATTTCTCTAGAAGACATATTGAAATTGCTAGAATAAAACATTTATTTATCTCGGCAATTTATGTGCTTATTCCTGTTGTTTTTATAATGATTCAACCTGACTTTGGATCTGCTATGGTTATACTAGCTCTTTGGGCGGGGATGGCTCTTGTTTCTGGGATATCAAAAAAACATATAATAGTGGTCTTAGGTATAGCCACAGTGGTGTTTATCTTTTCTTGGCTATTCCTTTTTAAGCCATACCAAAAAGCTAGAATTATTACTTTCGTAAATCCTACAAGCGATATAAGAGGAAGTGGGTATAATGCATATCAATCTGTTATTGCTGTCGGGTCTGGAGGGTTTTTAGGAAAAGGGTTTGGATATGGAACACAATCTAGGCTTAATTTTTTACCAGAATATCAAACAGACTTTATTTTCGCAGCTTTTGCAGAAGAGTGGGGATTTTTAGGTGCAATTATTATTATCTTTAGTTTCTGTATATTCTTATGGCGAATAATACTTCATGCAAAATACGGTTCGACAAATTTTGAAACTTTGTTTTGTGTAGGTTACGCTATACTTATATTCAGCCACTTAGTAGTTAATATAGGAATGAATATAGGTATTATGCCTGTAACAGGTATACCCCTTCCTTTCATGAGTTATGGAGGGTCTCATATCTTGGGAGAATTTATAGGGCTTGGTGTTATTCTTGCTATGTCTAGATATGAAAGGGTGATACATCCAGACGATATTAATAATGAATTTTTAGGTTATGCTTAATTTAAATTTAACAATATTTTATTATATAAATAGTTTTGCCAACAAAATATATTTTCTGGACTTTTTTATGATTTTGGTAACAAATTATCTTATTTATATCGTTGCTATTATGAGTTTAGCCTTTATTTTTTTAAGGTATAGAAACAAAAATATAAGTTTTTTTGATTTTTTATCTATCAAAAGAATGTTCTTAATGGTATTACCTATTTTTACTACTGTAATTTTGGTAAAAATTATTAAATTAATGATAGCCGAACCAAGACCTTTTGAGGTATTACTAGGTGTAAATAAACTTTTGACCGCAACACAAGGAGAATCTTTTCCTTCAAATCATGCAGCTTTCGCTGCTGTGATTGCGTGTATTGTTTATTTTCATAATAAAAAATTAGGAAAAATTTTGATTTTATTTTCATTTTTGGTTGGAGTATCTCGTATATATGTAGGTGTTCATTACCCACTTGATGTTTTGGTTGGGTGGGGAATTGGTTTTGTTATTGCATATATTTTTTATAAAATTATTTATAAAAATGTCAAAGTTTTTAATAAGTAATATTGCTATTGTTCTTAATACAAAAATGGTTTAGAATGCGCAGACATATTATGATTAAAAGAATTA
>JAYTQE010000029.1:0-16283 GCA_043746875.1 Minisyncoccota bacterium | reverse complement strand
TTCTTTTTTACAATTCTTACAAAGTGTTCTTACTAATCTCTGAGCAATAGATAAAGATAATGCTGAGACTAAAATTTTCGGATTAACATCTAAGTCTATTAAACGAGGGATTACACCAGAGGCATTGTTTGTGTGGAGTGTTGAAAATACTAAGTGCCCAGTAAGAGCACTCTCAACAGCTATTTTTGCTGTTTCAGGGTCTCTGATCTCTCCAACCATTATTACATCAGGGTCTTGTCTTAACGCACTTCTAAGTCCCTCTAGGAAGTTATATCCTTTTTTGTGATCTGTTTGGGTTTGAGTGATACCGTTTAAATGGTATTCAATAGGGTCTTCAATTGTTATTATTTTTACTTCAGGAGAATATATTTTTTGTAAAAATGAATAAAGGGTCGTTGTTTTTCCGCTGCCTGTTGGTCCTGTTAAAAGTATCATTCCATTTGGTTTTCTTATTTCACGCATAAAAATTTCAAACATAGGAGCAGATATACCGAGCTCTTCTAATGTTACACGAATAGATTTAGGATTTAATATACGCAAAACTATAGATTCTCCATAAGCTCCAGGAATTAGTGATGTACGAAAACTAATTTCAATATCATCAGGAGGAACTCCCATAAAAGCACTAAAACGCCCATCTTGAGGGTTAGAGTTTATTGTTAGTTTTAAACCAGACAAAAGTTTGATTCGTGTATTAACGTGTTTATAGATATCATTATTAAATGTCGTGATAATACGCAAAACTCCATCAAGTCTAAATCTAAGTTCGACACTTTCTTCCATAGGTTCTATATGAACATCAGAAGCCCCGAGTCCAATAGCAGAACCAAGTACAACTTCTAATATTCTAGATAGGTGTCTTCCTGAATTAGTATCGTGAATTGCTATGTTTATTTCATTTATCGCGTCATCTAATTTTTTAATTTTTTCACTTAATGAAATTAAAACATCAGGAGAAATATCCAAACCACCAGAGCGTGAGCGTGTAGCAAAAGATAAATCAGCATAACGACTCCAAACTTTCTGAATACTTTTTTCACTAGCCATAACTAA
This sequence comes from Minisyncoccota bacterium, assembly GCA_043746875.1. GTDB lineage: Bacteria > Patescibacteriota > Minisyncoccia > Phycocordibacterales > UBA9973 > UBA4124. The sequence goes on along the minus strand of JAYTQE010000029.1, from coordinate 15,230 downwards.
TTCAACTGTATATCCATCAACTTCAATTATTTTTTTTGCCTTGATAGCTCCATCAGAAATAGGAGATCTAACTGCAAGAAAAACTTTTTTACCAACAAGTTTGTAAGGCCCCACATCTAATGATTTTGCCGTATCTTCAGTGAGTAGTCTAATAGCATCATTATCAATACTAGCTGAAAATAAATTCACATAACTAACTTTGTATTTATTTTCAGCTAGTATACTCACAAGATCTTCTTCTTCACTGTTTCGAAGGTCATTAATACGTTTACTTTGATTGTCTTCATCAAATTGAATCATTATCTTTTTATTATAGCTTAGTTTTGTATTTTTTTGTGATAAAAATTTAATTAAATAAGGATAATAACTAAAGAGAAGTAGGGTATTGCTATGGGTTGACAAAAAGAAGCCTGTATGCTATTATTTCTTTAAATAAAAATATTTTTCAAAAACTTAAAAACTATAAAAATGAAAAAAATAATCGTTCTTTTCTTATCAGTAACATTGTTTACTGTAAATATGAAAGCTGCAGAACCAAAAAATCCATTTGTTAAATGGATCACAGTTCCACAATCTCCAGAAAAAACAAAATTAATTGCTTGGTTACATCAAGCAATGCAAGGAGAAACTATTGCTGGTGCAAAAGTTTATGCAAATTCAAATTCTTATATTTCGGTATGGGGAAATGATTTGTATCAACAGATTCTTAATGGAGACACTAGATTATTTTCACTAACTTATTCAAAAGGAGGTGAAACAAATTATGGTGTTGATCAAAATAAAAAATCTGTTGCTACAGGAACTCTTCCTGCTGGTATTACTACTATATCATTTGCTAATACTCAAATTGCCAAATACGGTAGTAACGGATGTCTTAATGCTATATCCGAGACAGAAGCTACTGCATATGATAATGATGAAATTCCTTTTGATAATAATCAAAAAAGAAAACCATCATCATGGGCAACAAACGGTAGTGGGGGTAGTAATTCAAACTATACTGGACCAACTAGTATAACAGTTAATGTTACTCCAGCTCCTGAACAGCAAAGATATTCTGGTAACAATAGTATTGGTTACTCTAATAGTAATCCTCAGGTTATGTACCAACAACCACCAGTTCAATCTTACGGTTACCAGCAAGCTAGTTTTCAACAACAAGCCCCAATCGTAGAGCAAAAGATTCCTTTTGGAATGACGTTTGGAGGTCAAGTGTTATCTAATACGCTAGGTGCTGTTGCTGGATACGGTATTGGTCAACTTCTTTGGCCGCAAAGATGTGTGAGTGGTAATTTTAACCAACCACTTTCTTCTGTCCCCATAAATAATGGCGGACCATGGACTATCTTAAACTAGAGCTAGAGCTTTCATATGTCGAAGGTGTCATACTGACACCTTCTTTTCTTCAGAGTCTTATATAGAATAGGAAGCTGAAGAGAAGTATTGACTTTTTACTATAAATCTGGTATAATACTTTTAGTAAGTCGAAATTATTAAAGTGAGAAAAAACAAAAAAAGTATGAAAAAATTTATTATTACAACCTTAGCGATATTCCTTTTGGTTTTATCATTCGTACCACAAGCAAAAGCTGCTGGTTTCAATGATGATCCAAAAGATCTTCCAACTGTTACAGTAAGTAACCGTACTACAAATCCTTGTAGTAATGGCCTTGGAATTCAGTGTTGGTCACCGTCTATTAGTAACGTTTCAGCAGGAGACATAGTTTCAGTGCAAATATATTTTCACAATACTGGTTCACAACCAGTTGGGAATGTTTCACTGTTTATGAGTCCTCAAACTACAGGATCTACAACATCACAAACTTTTTCAGGTGGAGTGAAAGTAAACGGAGCAACAGTTGCTTCAGGTAGTGGTAGTGTTAGTCTTAACTCTTCACAAACACTTACATTTATTTCTGGATCTGTTCTTTTAATGAAAACTCAAGGAACAACAAATGAAATTGTTTTAAATGAAAATGATTTATTTTCTGGTGCAGGCGTAGCTATTGGTAGCGTAGGAACAGGTTGGGCAAATCAAGGAACTATACGTGCTCGATTTCAAGTAAGTAATAATGGATCAGGTGGTAATTCTTGTTTCATAAATAGCTTCACAGCAAATGGTTCTTCATACGCAACAATAAACCAAGGTAATTCTGCAAATCTTGCTTGGGCAACTACAGGTTGTACAAGTGCAAGTATTTCATCTTTTGGGAATGTTTCACTTTCTAATTCTGGATACAGTGTAACTCCTAGTTATACTACAACTTATACTCTTACAGCCTATGGATCAAATGGAGTAGCTCAAACACAAAATGTTACAGTAAATGTAAACAATAACTATAACAATATTTGTGACGCTACTCTTACTGTTGATCAAAATAATATAAACCAAGGTAGTTCAACTATTCTTCGTTGGACAACATCAGGTATGACTTCTTCTCCTACTATTTATCCAAATGTTGGATCACAAGGATATAGTGGAAGTGCATATATTAGTCCTCAAGTAAGTACAACTTATACTCTTACAGCTTATGGTTGTGGAACAAGTTATACAAGAAGTGTAACTATTAATGTAAATACAAATATTGTAATTCCAACAAACAATAAATCACAAGTTATCACAACTGTTGCAAATGTTACTGGAGGGAGTCAAGCAAAATTAAATGGTATTGTTATTCCAAATACAACATACGGAACAACATCAGCTTGGTTTGAATGGGGACTAAATGGTAATTCACTTTCAAACACTACTTACGGTCAAATAGCTCAAAATAACTCTTCTTCAAATTATTATAGTGATAATATATCTGGACTTGCTTCAGGACGTGTTTATTACTATAGAGCAGTTGCTAAGAATCAAAACGGGGTTGTATATGGTGAAATTGTAAGATTCCAAATTCCTGTAATAAATAATCCCACAGTGTATGTTCCACCCAAAGTTGTAACTATTACAAATACAGTAACAGCCAACAGTGCACCTTCATTGTTAGAGCTTAGAGTTGATAGTAATTACAATACTATGTGTGTAGAAGGAATTATTGACTACACTATTTATTATAGAAATGTTTCAAATCAGGTATTACAAAATGCAGTTTTGAGATTTACAAATCCAAAAGAAGTTACATTCTTATCCGCATCAAGAGGTAGTTATGAAGTAGTAGACAGAATTTTAACTATACCACTTTCTAATATAGCGGTTGGAGAACAAGGAACAATTACTGTTCGTGCATCAATAAATAATAATGCAGTAAATGGTAACTTAACTGTTACAACAGCAAGTGTTGTTTATACAAATTCAATTACTAAAGCCCAAGAAGATGCTATAGCCTACTCACTTATTACAATTTCTGATACTTGTCCAAGTAATTTAGGAGCTAGTTCTGTAGGGTTTGGTGCTTTTCTACCACACACTCTACTTGGATGGTTACTTATTATATTGGTAATATTTATCTTAACAATCTTAGGAAGACATTTCTACTATAGACGACCACCAATAGCTTAAACATATAAAAAACCGATACAAATTGTATCGGTTTTTTATATGTTAGAATCAAAATATGTTTATATCTTACAATAAAGAACAAATCATAGATGTAGCTAAAGGTGTTCTAGCTAAGGTCTTTTTAGCTAAAAAGGACAAAGCAGTTCTTATAGGTTTAAATGGTGATCTTGGTTCCGGGAAAACAACCCTTGTACAAGAAATAGCTAAAAGCCTAAATATAAAAGAAAATGTTATTAGTCCAACATTTACTATTGCTAAATTTTACAAATTAGATAAAGATCAAAAATGGAAACAATTAGTTCACATAGACGCATATAGAATAGAAAAAGAAGATGAACTTAAACATATAGGCTGGCAAGAAATTCTTGAAAATAAAGAGAATATTATTTTTATTGAATGGGCCGATCGAATAATAAAATCTATTCCAAAAGATAGTATATTTTTTGATTTAAAATATGAAGAAGAAATAAGATCTATAAAATTAAGAAATGAATAAAAATAAAAAAACATTAGTTATTCTAGACTCACACGCAATTATACATCGTGCTTATCATGCACTCCCTTCTTTTACAAATAGTGCAGGATTTCCAACAGGAGCATTGTACGGAGTCGCATCAATGCTTATCAAAATAATTGAAGACTTCAAGCCAAACTTTGTTGTAGCCGCATATGATTTACCTAAACCTACATTTAGACATCAAGCGTATGATGGATATAAAGGAGGCAGGTCAAAAATAGATGATGATTTAATAATTCAAATAGAAAAATCTAAATATATATTTGAAGCGTTTAATGTCCCAGTCATTTCTGTTGAAGGTTTTGAGGCTGATGATGTCATAGGAACACTGGTTGAAAAATATAAAAAAGAAAAAAATCTTGAAATAATAATTGCATCTGGAGACATGGATACATTGCAACTCATTGAAGGCAAAAATGTCAAAGTTTTTACTTTGAAAAAAGGGATTAACGATACTGTTATATACGATGAAAAGGGAGTACTGGATAGATACGGATTTAACCCAAATCAGCTTGTAGATTATAAAGGATTAAGAGGGGACCCCTCAGATAATATAATAGGTGTTCCTGGTATAGGAGAGAAAACAGCTACAACAATTCTACAAAAATTTGGATCAATTGAGAATTTATATAAAAACTTAGATAAGGGTAATCTTAAAAAAGAAGACGGATTAAGTGAGAGAATAATCTCTCTTTTGAAAGAACACAAAGAAGATGCATTTTTTTCAAAAACTCTTGCAACAATAAGAAGAGACACTCCTATTAATTATGAACTTCCAAATGTTGATTACATATCATCTGTTAAAGAGGAAGAAATGCTTAAAATTGTTTCTGAATACGAATTTAGATCCTTAATGCCGAGAATCAGAAAACTTTTTTCTTTTAAAGACCCTATAAAAAATGAAGAAATAGACGAAGAATTATTTAGAGAAGTATCTATTATTTTATGGATTTTAAATTCTGACAAAAATAATCTTTCTTATGAAAATATACTAGATATTACAAAAAAAAATAATCTAAAAGAATCATATACTTGGGCAATACAAGAGTTAAAAAATAAAAAATTATATGATATTTTTGAAAAAATAGAAAAACCACTTATACCAATAATAAAAAAAATGGAAGACAGAGGAATTGTTATTGATGAGAATTATTTTTTATCTCTTCAAAAAAGTATGAAAAAAAGATTAATTGAAATTGAAGAGATTATCAAAAGTGAAACAGGAAGTATTATAAATTTGAATTCACCAAAACAGTTATCAAACTTACTATTTGTTGAACTAGGTTTGAAATCAAAAGGTAAACAAAAAGAAAATGGATCATTTACAACTAACGCTGAAACTCTGGAGTCTTTATTGGGGCAACATAAAATAATAGAGTTTATTTTAGAATATCGTGAAATACAAAAACTCCTTACTACTTATGTAGAATCACTACTTTCTCACATAAAAGAAGATGGCAGAGTCCATGCTAAATTTTTGCAAAATGGAACATCGACAGGCAGGTTCTCTTCTGTGAATCCAAATTTACAAAATATTCCAATTAAGAGCGAAATGGGAAAAAAAATTCGCCATGGCTTCATTGCATCCAAAGATCATTTATTTATAGGTAGTGATTATTCTCAGATTGAACTTAGGGTTCTTGCAGTTCTTTCTCAAGATAGTGCACTTAAAAAAACATTTGAAAATAAAGAAGATATACATAGCGCTGTAGCTTCTAGAGTTTTTAAGGTTCCAATAAAAGATGTTGATTCAGAAATGAGACGAAAAGCAAAAATTATCAATTTTGGAATTATTTACGGTATGGGCGTCTCAGCTTTACAAAAAAATTTAGGAACAAATAGGGTAGAAGCTCAAAATTTTTATAATGAGTACTTTGAGGCATTTCCAACAATTGCTAATTATTTAGAAAAGACAAAAGATCTTGCTAGAGAATATGGTTATACAGAAACCTTATATAGGAGACGCAGGTATTTCCCAGGAATTAAATCAGGAGCCCCCTTTTTAAGAGCTATGGCTGAACGTATGGCTACAAATGCCCCAATACAAGGAACAGCTGCTGATATCTTAAAAATTGCTATTAAAAATATAGATGAAGAATTAATTAAAAATAAACTAAATGAAAAAGCTCATCTGGTTTTACAAATTCATGATGAATTAATCTATGAAGTTGAAGAAAAGTTTATTAAAGAAACGGAAGATATTATAGTAAGGACTATGTCAGAAGTATTTAATTTTAGTCCTATAGAAATACAAGAAAAATCTATCCCACTCGCTGTTTCTGTTGGTATAGGATCTAGACTTGATGAGCTTAAGTAAAAGTATACAATACAGATATGTCTAAAGAAAAAAAAGATTTAATACATAATATTTTGGCACATTCTTATTTATCGTACTTTGTCTTTAGTATGGTGGGTTTATTTATAGACACTTTTACTAATTTTGAAGTCAAAATGAGATTTGCTCAGCCTATAGCTTTAGTATGTTTTATTACCGGTACAGTATTGATATTTTGGGCTCAAAATACTTCTCGTAATGCATTAAAAAATAAGACAGGGGTATACTTTTATTCAGGTCCTTATAGATTCTTACGCAACCCTACTCACCTAGGAATGGTTATATTAGTCACAGGATATACTCTTGTTAGTGGTTCAATATTTTTTTTAATTATAACAACAGTGGGTTATATGTTTTCAAATATATTTTTTAAAAAATATGAAAAAATTTTAACCGATACTTATGGAGATGAGTATGATCAATATAAAAATAAAGTCCCTAAAATATTTTAAATGATTACTTTTGTTATTTCTGACGATAAAATTTTTCGTAAATTGAAAATAGATTCAATTGTTAAAGAATACTCACAAAGTGAAATCATAACCTTCGACGATTTACATGGAGAAATTTTAGATCTTGAGCAGTATTTTTTCCCATCACTTTTTTCAGGAAACAATCCAATTGTTTTGGTTAAGTATTTGATTGGGGGAAATAATTTAACTATGGATAATATCTTTTTAAAAAAGATGTTAATGAGCCCAACTATTTTTATTTTTGAAGAGATGACTCTAGCAAGGTCTATTATCACTAGTCTTAAAAAAAATGGAGTAATTATTCATGAAAATATAATAGAAAAACCTAGTAAAAAGGAAGATAATATTTTTAATGAAATAAAACTTCTTTTTGATAAAGACAAGAAAATAAGATGGCTATCATATCAAGATATTGTAAAAAAGTATCCAATAGAAGCGATTATAGGTCTTACTTATTGGAAAATAAAAGATCTGATAAGTAAAAGTAAGGGTTCTCAAAAAGAAAAATATAAAATTTTATATAAAGACCTTCTAAATGCTCACACAAAATCATGGGAAAAAGGAGCTAAATTAGACTTTTTAATAGAAAAAGTAATTCTTCTTTTCTAAAAAGAAAAAACCCTTCAGTGAAGGGTTTTTATAATTAGATTGTGTTTGAGAGACTCTGTTTTTGTTTTTAAGGAACTACTAGGATATGTGCATTTTTTAAGAAAATATATTGCCACTGACGAGAGACAATAAATAAAAGAACCCTCAAGTTAAATAATAGAATTATTTTTCCATATTGGCAATACTTGTCTGGGGATAAACTTTTGAAGTTAAAGAAATTAAAAAACCAAAAAGAAGCACCGTTAAAGACATCATAGGAATAGTTATATACCCAAATTCGTAAATATATCTTGCCAAACAAGAAGGCCCCGTTGATCCACAAATATCAATGCCTGTAGGAAATATGTCTATAATATTATGAAATATAGCAACAATTAAACCTAAAGATGAAAAAATCATTACTATTTTATTTAGAAAAATATTTTTTCTAATATCTCCAATAATGGAAAAAATGGCTATTGGAAAAATAGCAATACGCTGATACCAACAAAGCAAACAAGGAGGATATCCAAAATAATATTCATAAATAAGACTACCTAAAACTGAACTCGTGAAAACTACAAGGAGTAATACATGAGTATATTTTGAGAGCTCTTTTATGAATGTATTTTTTTTTATTAAACTATAAATAATTATTAATATAAAAAATTGTAACAATATTATTCCAGACGCTACAAAAATATTAAACATATAATTATTTTTCTTCTAAATATTGAGCTTGGCAATTTGTTTTTTCTGCAAGATCTTCTAATTTTTGTTCGCCATTTAGCTGTGAACCATCTGAAAATATCCAAGTTGGATAACCTTTGATCCCTTTTTCTTCACAAATAGGAAGTTGTCCTTGTCCGTTTGGTTTTGAACATTCTACATAAGGAATTAGTTTTGCAGACTTTCCAAACATTGCTTTTGTTTTTTGGCAATGAGGACACCAAAATGCTCCATAAAACTTCGCTCCACTATCAGTTATACACTGAGCAAGTTTGTCATACTTCCCAGGTTGTTTTGATTTGTAAATTACTAGAGATATTCCTGAAATAAGAATAATTATTATTAATATAATTGGTCCTAAATTTGATTTTTTCATACTAGTTAGTATAGTCAATCAGTTGTAAAATGCAATTATGAAGAATTTACCAGTAAAAACAATTGAATTGTATAGAATAGTAATTTCTGGATTACTATTAGTATTTAGTATCCGTATTTTATTTGAACTTTCAGAAACAATTTTTATTGGTATCGCTTTTAGTATTTTGGTAATTGGATTCATTTTAGCAAAAAGTGTCACTAAACACTTTGGACATAACCATATTCACACAGGAGACTCACCAATAGATGTTGTTCCTATTACAGTTTTGATTTTTGCTAATATTGCTCATCCAGCTGTCGATGGTTTTTCTTTGGCTCAAACTTTTCAATTTGTTGGAATTTTTCCAGGATTTTTATTTTTAATATCTATTGTTTTTCATGAAATTATAAGACAGTCTGCTTTAGTTGAAGCTCTTGGCATATCCTCTATAAATTGGAAGTGGATTGTCGGTACTGCATTTTTAGGAATATTATTTGGAGTAAGTACGAGTATTTTTGGAAGTGACTTTTTTCATAGATATGAAAATATTGCAGATTTAGCAACATTGTTTTCATATAGTTTTATAATAAGTGAATTTTATTTCTTAGGAAAAGAAAAATCAATTAATAAAAATATTGTTAAATTTTTTATTTTGGGAATTATTTTTGGAATTATAATTTTGAAATTAACACACCCTCATTAAGATATAATAAATTGTGCGCTTAGCTGGATTCGAACCAGCGACCGTCTCCTTAAAAGGGAGCTGCTCTACCGACTGAGCTATAAGCGCAATTGCAAAAATGCAAAAAAACTATACCATAGACGAAGTATGGAGGCAATATTAATACTTCACAATATACGTAGCGCTCAAAATGTGGGGTCATTGTTTAGAACATCAGACGCTCTCGGTATAAAAAAAATATACTTAAGCAATATAACCCCCAATCCTGTGGACAGGTTTGGGAGAGACCGAAAAGACATAAGTAAAACAGCATTAGGTGCTGAAAAAACAATAAAATATGAACAATATGTAGATTTACTAGTTCTAATAGAAAAACTTAAAATTGAAGGTTATAAAATTATTGCAATTGAACAAAACAAAAAGTCTATTGACTATAAAAAAATTAAAAAAGAAAATAAAATAGCATTTATTTTAGGTAATGAAGTTGAAGGGTTAGACTTTAATATTTTAGAAAACGTAAATGAAATAGCCGAAATTAAAATGTTAGGAGAAAAAGAATCGCTTAATGTGTCAGTTGCTGGAGGAATAGTTATGTTTCGAATTTTGGATATTTGATTATTTTTTATTTTGGAGATCTTGTAGCGAATATATCTTGCCGTTATCAATAGGTTCAGGTTGTTTTAAAAAAGGATTAGCTTTATTTTCTGGGATTCTGTCAGGACCACCTGTTGCTATCCATGCAAACCATAGACATAAAAGTAGTAATAAAAACCATTTTAATTCACCATCCATATAGTTTAAGTATAGCATTATAAATAAGTTCAATATAAAAAATATTAAATTTTGTAATTTATTTTTGATGAATATCACAAAAGTGAGAACTACGAGCACCTATCGATAAACGCACAATAGATCCTTTACAATTTGTCTTTTTACAAGGATCTCCTGTAAGCCTATAGGTATTATGCTTATTTTGAAAATCTCCTCTACCACCAATTATATTACGATAATCACTCATAGAGTCTCCACCTAAATCAATACCTCTTTGGAGGAGTTTTTTCATAGATTTAAACATTTTATTTAAATCAGAATCTTTTAAACTAGAAACCCTGCGCAAAGGATTAATACTAGACTCCCAAAGTATTTCATCAGAATATATATTTCCAATACCAGATATTATTGACGGATCAAGTAAGACAGTTTTTATTTTTCCATTAGGTTTTTTTCTTAGACAAGATTTAAAATCTTCTAGTTTAAAATTATTATCTAATGGCTCAGGGCCCAAATTTTTTAGGTGAATAGATTTGTATAATTCATCTGTTTTGATAAGTGTAACTTTGCCAAATTTACGAGAATCACAAAAAACAAAATTTTTACCATTATCTAGTGAAAATACTACATGGATGAATCTATTATACGGATCACTTAGTAGTTTATTTTTTTCATTTTTACTAGGTACCCATTTATTATTTTTTTTATAAAAATCATATTTACCATAGAGTATATGCCCAGTCATTTTCATATGTATCAATATGGTGTAATTGTTTGATAAGTGAATCAAAATATTTTTAGCACGTCTTTCTGATTTTAAAATTTTTTGATTTTTTATTAATTTTTTAAATCTTTTGAAAAATAAAATATCCTTGATTGTTCCTACAAATTGTTTGATAGGAGAGTTTTTAGCGAGATCTGTCCAAACAGATATAATTTTTTGATTTTTTACATATTTGTTTAAACCATCAACTGTTGTTTGTACTTCTGGAAGCTCAGGCATATAATATTTTATTTCTGCATTAGTTTTAAAGCTTCGGTGATTTGTTTTTCTATGGGCATTTTTTCATCTATATTTCCTGAGATATTTCTTATTTGATATTCTTTATAACCTAGAGACATAAGAGCATCTACTAAATCAGTATTGGTAGAACCAATAGAGGTTTCAAAATTTTCAACTTTGTCTTTTAGATCTATCACAATTTTCTCAGATGTTTTTTTACCAATACCAGGAACAAGTGAAATAGCTTTTGAATCACTGTTTTTTATTATTCTAACTAAATCAGGAAGAGTATATAATGCGAGCATTGCTAGTGCGGTACGAGGACCAACACCAGAAACACAAATAAGTATTTTGAATAAATTTCTTTCTTCTTTTGTTTCGAACCCATAAAGTTCATGAGAGTCATCTTTGATAACTTGGTGAGTATAAAGAGTAATAATTCCTTCTGTTTTATTTAAAGGTAAACAAGAAATAGTATAGCCAATACTGCAAACTTCTAAAACAACTTCTTTATCATTTTTGTCTACGATAGTACCTGTAATTTGAGAGATCATAACTCTATAATAGCAGATTGTTATAACTATTGTCAGAGTGATACTTTACTGCTATAGTACTCGGACATATGCCAATAACAAGAAATGCAAAAAAGGCCCTAAGAGTATCTATTGCTAGAAAAGCAGTTAACGATCGTGTCAAAAAAGGCCTCAAAGAAGAGATAAAATCTACAGAGAAACTTGTAGTTGCTCAAAAATGGAAAGAAGCAAAAGAAAGTCTTTCTGCCGCTTATAGTTCTATAGATAAGGCTGTTAAAAAAGGTGTTATCAAAAAAAATACAGCTGCTCGTAAAAAATCAAGACTTTCTAAAATTACAAAAGAATCTAAATAATTACCCTAAAAACACAATTTATTTGTTGTTTTTTTGTTATAATATAAATATGTTATATGAATTTTATGGAGACGAATGTCCTCATTGCCAAAAAATGCTTAAATTGACAGATAAATTAATGAAAGATTTTTCTGATATAAAAATACAAAGAAAAGAAGTTTGGCACAATAAAGAAAATATGGATCTTATTAAAAAATTTGATAAAGATGATGCTTGTGGTGGAGTCCCATTTTTTTATAATGAAGATACAAAACAGTGGTTATGTGGAGAGGTAAGTTATGAAGATTTAAAAAGTTGGGCAGGGAAGTAATTACTAAATAAGTAGATAACATTATAAGGATTATTGTTCTCTCGGTAGTAGCCTTTTCGAGAGTCTGTGTTTGCTCAAACGAAAGCAAGCTTTCTTTGAGACTCACTTGTCCTCTCGGTAGGAATCGAACCTACATCATGACTTCCGCAAAGTCACGTCCTATCCATTGAACGACGAGAGGGATGTATATATTTTAAATAAATTAGAAACCAAGACGTTCAAATATCTTTACACCAAAAGATTCTTGCATAAACACTTCGGGTGCATGCTTTAGTATTTCTTCTCGTACAGCCTCAACTGTTACTCCTTCTAGCATTAAAACTATAGTAGGGACAAAGAAACCACTTACGAGTAGTATTAGCTTATCTGGTTTTTGGTTTTCGTCAATCCAAAATTGTTTTATTTGATCATACTTTATAACTTCATTATTTATGGTCAAATGTTTTTCTTCGAATGATATTTCTAGATCTTTTGGATTATGAAAAGAAAACATTATTATCATTGCCCCAGCAAGAGTTATAAAAATACCAAAAAAAATATTTCCATAGAAAAATGCTAGTGTTGCTAAAATTATAGAAATTAATCCCACTGTCCATATCCAGTCAGGATGTTTATCTTTCTTTTCAAATTCTTGTGTCTTCCAGTTAAGCATATGTATATTATATCATGCAGAATATAAAACTACGTTAGTAAGATTATTTTTTTGGAATATTTTTTTTATTAACTTGTTCTATTTTTGGAGCAACCTTTTTAGGTTTTGGATAGAATTCATTTTTTGTTTTTCCAAAAACTAAATAGAGAGCAAAAAGGATCATTATAAAAATAAAACTAAAAATTATTAAATAAGCCTGACTCTCATTTTTAATAATACCTCCAGAGTACTTAAGCATGTACTGGACTATTTTTGAATTTGTTTTTATTTCCACAACTTCTTTTTTCGGGACAACCTTTAAAGTACTATTATATTTATTTATAGGATTTACTATTTCTGAGAAAATATTTTTTTCCATTACTTTTTTATTATACCAAAAAATTATTTTTTAGATAAATCTCTCGAATTAGATACTCAATGATTAATTATAAAAAATACTTTTAAAATGTTAAAATAACATTGTATTATTATTAACTTTTTAACAAATATATTATATGAACAAAGAAAATCCAGTAGGTTGGTTCGAAATATATGTCGATGACATGGTTCGAGCTACAAAATTTTATGAGGCAGTATTTGCAACAAAATTGTCTGACTTAGCAAGTCCAACAGGTGAAGAAATGAGCATGATGGCGTTTCCAATGTCTATGGAATCAAAAGGCGGAGCAGCAGGAGCCTTGGTGAAAATGGAAGGTTTTAAAGCAGGAAACAACAGTACAATCGTCTATTTCTTAAGCGAAGATTGTAGTATTGAAGAAGCACGCATTGAAGCTGCAGGTGGAAAAATATTCAAACCCAAAATGTCGATTGGCGAACATGGTTTTATATCTCTTCTAATTGACACAGAAGGGAATTTGGTAGGTATTCATTCGATGAAATAAAAATATGAAAAAAATAATTTATATTATATTAAAAATAATTTTTAGCTTAATAATTTTGATGCCAATATTGGGGGCTATTGGTATTTTCCCACCACCAACTTCTGATATGTACAATACACCACAAGCTTTTGATTTTATTGAAATATTAAGTGCGAGTGGTTATATCATGTATATGATGGCCATCGTTAATATTATTGTAGTTTTTTGTCTTTGGACGAAGAGGGTGGCGCTTGGAGCAATACTTATGTTGCCAATTACTTTCAATATTGTCGGGTTCCATATGTTTCTAGATGGAGGACCTTTTACAGGGGGAGCAATATTAGGGAATATTTTACTTTTAATAAATTTCTATTTTATTTGGAAACATAGAGCAGAATACAAATTACTCATGAGTAAATCTGAGCAATATTAATTTTAATGATAATAAAGATAGTTTCGGATTTCATGTGGTTTTTGAAGGTGAAAATCTTGATGGAGATATCTAAATTTCCTAAAAACTAAGAGCAAGAATTAATGCAAAAAACTACAGCCAAAACTATATCAGAGTACAATAAATTGCAATCAAAAGCCGCAAAAGATATTTGTGTGTGTTTACAATCAAATATAGATACATATCTGAAAAAAGGTGAATCGAAACTGTGGCATGGTAGCCCCGTGTGGTTTATAGATGGTAATCCTATAGTTTCATATTCTGTACGTAAAAGTGGAAAAGTTTCTCTTATGTTTTTCAGTGGACAAGGATTTAATGAAAAAGATTTAAAAGCTGAGGGCAAGTTTAAAGCAGCAGAGATATTTTATACAGATCTAAAAGAAATAAAAGTTACTCATCTAAAGAGATGGATTAAAAAATCCATGACAATACAGTGGGGTTATAAAAACATCGTAAAGAGAAAAGGGGTACTGGAAAGACTGAAATAATATGAAAATAACAACAGAACACAATGAAAAAATAGCAAAGATGAACTTCGCTTTAGTGTATCCGTTGTATCTCATTAAGATTGAAAAGAAAGGCAGAACAAAAACAGAACTTGATACAGTTATACAATGGCTAACAGGTTTTAATAAAAGTAAAGTTAAAGAATTGATAAAGGAAAAGGTAACTTTTGAAAAATTCTTTAAAGAAGAAAAGCTTAACTCAAATGCCCATTTGATTACGGGATCTATTTGTGGATACCGTATTGAAGACATTGATAACCCTTTGACGCAGAAAGTCAGGTATTTGGATAAACTCGTAGATGAGTTAGCAAAAGGCAGAAAAATGGAAAAGATTTTACGAAAATAGTTATAAAAATATGAAAAAATACAGCTTACAAATAATTTTAGCCATAGTATCAATGATCTCTTCTAGATTGGTCTTTCTGTTTATTAATGATCCTGAAGGTCCAAATTTATTAATTGTCACAGTATTAGCAATACCGATTTATCTATTTCTGCTTTTTGTTTCGAAGAAAATAAAAATTTTAGTAAAATAATATGGAAAAGCATAAAGACATAACTTCATATATAGATAGTTTCCCCAAAGAAGTACAGATAATTTTAAAGT
>JAYTQE010000028.1:0-14400 GCA_043746875.1 Minisyncoccota bacterium | reverse complement strand
CAGATGGATATTCCCATATTAGAGGTATTTATTTAAGTTATAATTTTTCCACAATATGTAAGTCTATGACTTATCTGGTATGGGCAATTGCTTTTGTTTATACATTAACTGATAAAGTTAAAGAGTATGTAAAAAAAGAAAATATAACTCCATTTAGAGATATATAACCATTGATTTTAGTAAATATAGACAGCCTTTCATTTTTTTGAAAGGCTATTTTTTTAATTGTTCTATTTCTTTTTGTAATTGCGAAAGTATAGATTGAATAGACGCTATTGCTGCTGCTTCTTTTTGTTCTATTTTTTGATCTTCTGTACTATCTTCTTCGATATCTTCAATATCTTCTTGAATCTCTTCTACATCTTTTTCAATCTCTTCTACATCTTCTTGAATCTCTTCTACATCTTCTTGGATTTCTTCGATATCTTCTTGGATGTCTTCAATATCTTGAGTATTTTTGTTTACAGTCATTTGTATAAAGATTGCAAGATATATTGCTTCAAGAGAAACTGCAGTTGTAAGTATCAATAAAACTTTGTTTAATGAAATATTAAAAAATGGCAAAGTAAATACTGCAACAAAAAATATTGTGTGAGCAATAAGAGAATTTGTTGATCCAATCCAGACAGTAATCTTGTCAGCTCCTTTTTCTAAATTATTTTTTTGTCTTTTCGGAGTAATCATAATATATATTGTTGTACCATAGATTATAAAAATAATGCAAATAAAAATCGCAAGTAATTATATACTTGCGATTATTTTTTATTTAAAATAAATTATCCAAATTTTAAATTAAATAATTTTTGAAATTGAGGAAGATTCCCCATAATAATAGGTTTTTTAGATGACAGATTATTTCTACTTGATCTAATCTCATCAATACTCCAACTTTTCTTAGGATTTTGAACTATGTAAGGAATTAATTCCTCAACTATAGAAAGAAGACCTTTTGATAACTTACTAACTTTTCTTGTTTTTTCAAATAAAAAAATCCATTCTGTCTTGTTGGGAAGTAGGCCTGTATTTTTTGTATATTCACAAACTAAATACCTTCCTTTTGGTGTCATGTAAAAGTATCTTTTTTTTCCTAGATTATCTTCTATAAAGATTAAAAGATTTTCTTTTTGTGTCATTTGACTATCGCCGTGTTTTGGTGGCAAAATTTTGTTGTTATTCATTTTTTAATAATTTTTTATTTGATTATACATTTTTTATATAAAAAGTCAATATCAATAGTATTTGCTCAAAATCTATTTTTCTGATATAGTTTTGCCACTATGTCACAAGATAATCTAGTAAAATTAGTAAATAAAGAAACAGGTGAGACTTATTGGTCTACAAAAAACCGCAAAAAACTTGCAGGTATAAAACTTGAATTTAATAAATATAGTAAAAAGCTTCGCAAAGTTATTAAGTTTAAAGAGTCAAAGAAATAATTTTTTAAGAAAAAAGTAGCTACTAGCTACTTTTTTTGATATAGTTTCCTAGTTCTAGGGCGATTAGTTTAGTGGTAGAACGAAGGTCTCCAAAACCTTTGGTAGGGGTTCGATTCCCTTATCGCCCGCCATTTTTATTTTGCATATTTTTTAAACCATGTTCTTTGTCTTTTAGCATAATGCCATATAGCAAGTTCTAATTGCTTAAGCATTTTAGATTTTGTCATTTTATTTTGTAGATATAGTGCAATATATCTGTATTCAAGTCCTAATGATTCGAGTCTTTTCCATGATAGACCTTTAATATGTAATTCTTCTACTTCTTTTGTCATTTTTCCTCCACGCATTCTTTTGATTAATCTATCGTGTATTCTTTTTTTTAATATATCATCAGGAAAATCTAAATAATGCCAATCGACATTGTATTTTTTTTTACGATTAATTTTGGGAACAGAACCTAGAGCTTCAGCTATTTCAATAGCTCTAATTAGTCGAATATTATTTTGAGCATCTATGGTACTAGCCCTTTTTGGATCAAGAATAAGGAGTTTTTGGTAATTTTCTTCAGGTAAATTTTTCTCTAGTTTTTTTCGTAAAGTTTTATTTATTGGTACAATAGGGAAGTCACTTTCATAGACTAATGTGTCTATATAAAACCCTGTACCCCCACATATAATAGGAATATTATTTCGAGATAGTATTTCTTTTATTTTTTTATCAGCAAGTTTTACATAATCAAAAACTGTAAAAACTTTTTTTGGACTTATTACATCAAGAAGGTGATGAAAAATACCTTTCATTTCTCTTGTCGTAATTTTTCCACTACCAATATCTAGACCTTTGTAAACTTGTCGAGAATCAGCACTTATAATTTCTCCACCAATTTCTTTGGCGATTTTTACAGCATAATCAGATTTTCCTGTAGCTGTTGGACCACAAATAACAATTATTTTAGGTTTTTTCTTCATAAAAATGTAGATTCGTTCAGAGCCTTTTAGTTCGTTTAAGGTGCCGGAGAGAGGACTCGAACCTCCACATCCTTGCGAATATTCGATTTTGAGTCGAACGCGTCTACCATTCCGCCACACCGGCAATGTGAAAATATACCATGTATTTTCTTACTCGCCGATGTGTCGGCCCACTTCACTTCGTTCTGATAAATAGTAAAGCAGTTTACTTTTTATCCACACCGGCAACGTAAAAAATATACTACATATTTTTAATATCGTACTTCAAAATAAGTAATAAATCAATTTTCATTAGTTTTCTTTTTTATGTTAAAATATTTTTATGTCAGAACTATATACAAATTCAATTTTTTTCATAGATGTCGATAAAATTTTACCAAACCCTTTTCAGCCACGCCGAGAATTTGAAGAAGGCCCACTTAAGGATCTTTCTGAATCTATTCGTCAATATGGGGTATTACAACCCCTTGTAGTTTCTAGAATAGAAAAAGAAACACCTGAAGGAGGCCTTAAGACAGAGTATGAACTTATAGCCGGAGAAAGAAGGCTTAGAGCTTCACGACTAGCAGGCCTATCGCAAGTGCCAGCTATTATACGTGTTGGAGATGACAATATGATGAAGTTGGAACTTGCTATTATTGAGAATCTTCAACGAGAAGATCTTAATGCTGTTGAAAGGGCAAGAGCTTTTGCAAGGCTTGTAGAAGAATTTAAATTTACACATACACAAATAGGTCAAAAGGTAGGCAAAAGTCGTGAATATGTATCAAATTCTTTGAGATTATTGGCATTACCACAAGAGTTTCTTGATGCTTTATCTGCTCGAAAAATAAGTGAAGGGCATACTAGGCCTCTTATGATGCTTGCTTCAAGACCAGAAGAGCAAATGACTCTTTTTAAAGAAATAGTTTTTCGTAAAATATCAGTTCGTGAGGCTGAGCGTATAGCTCGACGCATTGCTGTTGAAAAGGTTAGAAAACAAATATTACTTCCAGATGCTGAATTAATGGAAATAGAACAAAAACTTCAAGAATCTCTTGGGACACGTGTTCACATTGAACCTCGTGAAGAAGGTGGAAAAATTACAATTGATTATTTTTCAAGTGAAGACCTAGACAAAATTATGTCTATTTTGAGTAATAAAGAACATTCCAATCACAAAGGGCCACTAGACAGCCTTAAGGAACTTTTTGTTAAAAAAGAAAATATTGATGAAAATTTTCAAAATGAAAAAAATGAACTAAAACAAGAAAATACTGCCTCTGAAAATATAGAAGAATTAAGAGATGAAACTGAAATGTTGGACGATAGAAGTAAAGAAGAAATAACTAAGAGTGATGAAGACTTAGATGATCTTTATAATATTAAAAATTTTTCTTTATAATAATATTTAATATATTTTTTTTTCCTCAAGGTAAGATTTTATTTTTCGTTTAGCAAAACCAGTTTTGGCATATTCTAACCATTTAGAGCTTGGGTGTGCATTTTTACCTGTAACTATTTCTACGATGTCTCCATTATTTAGATGTGCACCTAGTGGAGCAATATTTTTATTGACTCTTGCTGAGCTTATAGTATTACCAATTTCTGTGTGTACAGCATAAGCAAAATCTACAGGACTTGCTCCTTCAGGTAGGTCAATGACATCTCCTTGTGGTGTAAAAACAAATATCCTATCTTTAAAAAAATCAAAATGAAGTTCTTCTATGAAATTACTTGGATTATTAACTACTTCACGTAATTCTTTTAATTCATCCAACCAGCTAAATTTTTTATTAGTATTTGTGATACCTTTCTTTTGAGTAGATTTTTCTTTGTACATGAAATGAGATGCAATACCCATTTCTGCTTCTGCATGCATTTGTTCTGTTCTAATTTGTATCTCAACTATTCCATGCTCTGTTATCACTGTTGTATGTAGACTTTGATAACCATTTGGTTTAGGAAGAGCAATAAAATCTTTTATACGTTTAGGTATAGGTTTCCAGAGCATATGAATTAGTCCAAGCACTTGATAACAATCAGTTATGTCTTTAGTAACAATACGAAGAGCCACAATGTCATAAACTTGTTCTGTATTCATTTTGTACTTAATTAATTTTTTATAAGTACTGTAGGTATGTTTAACTCTTGATTCTACTTCTGTATTTACTAGATCAAAATCGTCAAGAACTTTTTGAACAGCTTGGTGAGCATAAGTGACAACTTTTTGAGTTTCTGGAACTATTTCATCCATTATTTTTTGTGTTTTTTTGTATTCATCTGGATAAGCAAAAGGAAATGAATAATCTTCAAGTAATCCTTTTAATTTTTCCATACCAAGTCTACCAGCAAGAGCTGCGTGTACTTCAATTGTTTCAAGGGCTATACGTTTTTGTTTTTCAAGTTTTACATATTCTAGAGTTTGAACATTATGAAGTCTGTCAGCCATTTTTATAATCATAACTCTAATATCTTGTGCCATTGCCATAAAAAATTTACGCAAACTTTCAACGTGACGTTCTTGTCCTTGATATCTGAGCTTACCAAGTTTGGTCACACCTTCAACTAAGAATAATATATTTTCTCCAAACTGATCGCGTATTTCATCCTCTGTAGCATCAGTATCTTCTAATGTGTCGTGGAGTATTGCTGCTACTATAGTTTCAATATCCATCCCTAAGTTGGCGCAATTTTTAGCTACTTCTATTGAATGCATAAAATAAGGTTCTCCACTGTTACGTTTTTGATCAACGTGTTTATTTTTTGCATATTCAAAAGCATCCACTATAAGTTTTTTTTCAGCTTTTGATACTGGAGATTTTATAAGACATAAAAGTTCCTCTATAGACATTTAACAATAATACATATTTTTTCTATATTGACAAAATTTAGTTTGAAATTATAATTATTAGAATAGAATCACATTTGTTCATTTTAAATTTTTATATATGAAAAAGATATATTTATTTATCACTTTTTTAGTATTCTCTTCATTTTCAGAAGCTATTTGTCAATTTTCACAAGAGACAGTTTTAGCTAAAGAATGGGTTTCTGTAAAAAGATTTGGTTACTATACAATTAATGGAATCCAATACTATGGACCATATTACACTAAAGAATTGGTATTTGTTCCAAAGATTGTAAATACATATCCTGCTTATAATAGTTTATGGGATATAAATAATTTTAATTATAATTATCAAAATAACTACATGTATGGATGGGGTAGACCAAACCTTTTAGGAGAAGTAGTGAATAATCTTATTTGGGGAAGAAGATTAGGAGCCTGTTGGTAAAATAATTTTATTTTCTTTAAAAAACGTCTTTTTAAGACGTTTTTTTCTTTTGGAAACCACGAGGTTTTTTGGGTGTATTTAACAATTCAAGTGCTTGTTCTAATGTTATATTATATGGATCAAGAGGTTTTTTTATTGATCTAAAGTTTCTTTCATGACCCACATATGGTCCAAAACGTCCAATATTTGAAATAATTTGAACATCGTCATCAGGATGAAAACCAAGAACTTTTGGCAAAGATAGATAATGCATAGCCATATCAACAGTTACAGAGCTTGGATCAATATCTTTTGGGATACTTGCCATCTTAGGTTTTTCAGATTTTTTACCTTTGATCTTTTCAGGTTTTTCGCCAAGTTGAACATATGGTCCAAATCTTCCAATAAGTACAAAAATAGGTAATTTTGTTTGAGGATCTATTCCTATAGGTTCATTTTTTTTAACCTCTAATCCTTCAAGAGTTAATGCCCCTGTACAACTTGGATAATCTATGCAAGATAAAAATTTTCCTCCACGACCAAGTTTTATCACCATAGATTTTTTACATAATGGACACTTAAATTTTTCATCAGCAGCTTCCAATGTTGTAGCTTTGTCTAATTTATCTTTTTCTTTTATGTGTTTTGAAAAAGGTATATAAAAATCTTTTAAAGTTTTTGTATAATCACGACTACCATTTGCTATATCATCAAGTTCACTTTCCATTTCAGCTGTAAATGTGTCACTTATATAATTCATAAAATTTTGTTCTAAAAAGGTTGAAACAACTTCACCTGTATCAGTTGGTTTTAGTGATCGATTTATTTTTTCTACATAACCTCGTGTCTCAAGGGTTGATATTATCGCAGCATAAGTAGAGGGTCTTCCTATGCCTCGAGTTTCTAATTCTTTTACGAGCCCTGCTTCGGAGTACCTATTTGGTGGTTCAGTCTGTTTTGCTGTATCTATTATTTCTATTAATTTCACTTCATCACCTAATGCTACCTCTGGAAGTTCAACATCTTCACTTCCAGATCTAGTATCAGCAATAAGCCAACCAGGGAATAAAACTCTAGATCCATTTGCTGAAAAATTTGGGATACTATTACTTACTACATTTCCAATTATTTTAGTTTTTAATAATTTCGCATCAGACATTTGTGAAGAAATTGTTCTTTCCCAAATAAGAGAATATAGTTTTTTCTGTTCTTCAGTATTTCCAGCAGTTATTTTTTCTGCATGAGTAGGTCTTATAGCTTCATGAGCTTCTTGGGCATTTTTTGATTTTGTGGCGTAGGTTCGTATAGATAGGTATTCTTTACCATATTTTTTTTCGATTATTTTAGATATGTTTATTATTGCTTGTTTGGATAAAGTTGTTGAGTCTGTACGCATATAAGTAATATGACCAGCTTCATAAAGCTTCTGAGCAACTATCATAGTTCTTGAAGGAGAAAATCCTAGACGAGAACTTGCTGTTTGTTGAATGGTAGATGTTGTAAATGGAGCATTAGGAGAACGTTTTTGCTCATTTTCTTTTATGTCTAAAATATGCCATTTTTCTTTATTTGCTATATTGAGAATTTCTTCAACTTTATTTTTTTCTCTAAAATCTTCACTACAAGCAAGATCTAAGTATTCTCCTTTTTTTGTTTTTACTTTAGCATTTAAGATCCAATAGTCTTCTGGAATAAAAGCTTTTATTTCTCTTTCTCTTTCTACTAGTATGCGAAGAGCAGGGGATTGTACACGTCCTGCAGACAAACCATATCTAACTTTTTTCCAAATAATACCAGATAAATCATAACCAACTAATCGGTCTAGTACTCTTCTTGCTTCTTGAGCTTTTCTTAAATTTGTATCAATAATTCTAGGATTTTTAAGAGCTTCTAAGATAGCTTCTTTTGTTATCTCATTAAATGCAACTCTTGAAATGTTACTTTTTATTTTCCCTTTTTTATCTGATGAATCTTTTAATAATTCTTCAATATGCCAAGCAATAGCTTCTCCTTCTCGGTCAGGGTCTGTTGCGAGTATTATTTCTTCTGCTTTTTTTGCTAAAGTTTTTAATTCACTTACTACTTTTTCTTTACCTTTACTTATTTCATAATGAGGAATAAATCCAGCCTCTATATTAATAGCTTTTTTTTGAGATTTTGGTAAGTCTCTTATGTGCCCAATTGAAGCACGTACAGTGTACGCACCTTCAAGATACTTCTCAATTGTCTTTGCTTTTGATGGTGACTCTACAATTAATAATTTCATATTTATTATGCAGTAGTACCATGTATATTTTTTTTTAGCAAATTATAATTTAATAGCCGTCAATAATATTGACGGCTATTTTTTAATATTTTATATAAAATTGTCTTTTAATTAAATAATTTTTATTTTTTTTAAAATTATTAATTCTTACTTTAAAATTAACAAAAAATCTTCTTTCTCTGAACATATTTTTATATTTTTTACTACTTTATACTAATTTTATTTATTAGACAATACGCTCTATATATCCGAAGTTTTCTTTTATGGCACCTTTTATTTCTAATGTTGAAAATAAAATATTAGCACTTGCAACATCAAGATTAAGTTCTGATATTATCATTTCTTTTGTTTTTGGTTCAGATAATATTTCAATAATTTTTTCTTCTTCAGTATTTAATAATAAATGATTCGTTACATCAGATATCATTTTCTTTTTCAAACCCAATTCTTCCAAAATATCATCACTTGAAGTTATAGGAACAGCACCCATTCTCAGTAACCAATTGGAACCTTTTGAAGAATTAGAATTTATTGGGCCAGGTAAGCTTCCAACCGTTTTATTATATTCGGTAGCAAGTCTTGCAGTAATAAGTGTTCCAGATTTTTCTTCAGCTTCTATTATGATAGTCATATCAGATATTCCGGCTTCTAATCTATTACGTCTAGGAAATGTCCAAACTGCACTTTTTGTATTTTCTGAATATTCAGAAATTAATAATCCTCCTTCAGTTAAGATATTTTTAGCCAATTCTCTATGTTGGGCAGGATATAAGACTTTCCAACCAAGCCCTGATCCTGGAAATGCAATAGTAGGAAGTCCAGCATCGATGGCCGCTTGATGAGCAATAGAATCAATACCAAGGGCAAGACCAGAAATTATAGTAATAGGATAACCTCTAAGACCCTCAATTAGAGATTTACAAATATTTTTTCCATACATTGTATTATTGCGAGAGCCGACTATAGTTAAAAATTTTGTCCCTTTTACTCTTTCCATAGAACCCCTTATATAGAGAGTCTTGGGTGGTTGAGGTATTTCTTTAAATTGAGGAAATATCTCTGTCGGATTTATCTGTATTATAGGAAAATCTTCTTGCATTGAATAATTGTAACATTTTGGTAATATGAATCTATGTTAGATATCAAATTTATCAAGGAGAATCCAGATCTGATCAAAGAAGCTGTACGTAAAAAACATATAAATTTTAATGTTGATGATTTATTAGTAATTGAAGAAAAAAGAAAAAACGCTCAGAATATATTTGAAACCTTGCGTTCTGAGCAGAACTCTCTTTCAGATGAAATACCCAAGATCACAGATTCTATTAAAAAAGCAGAAGCTATAGAAGCGTTAAAACCAATAAAAGAGAAAGTTCAAAAGGCAGAAGAAGAATTAAAAAATATAACTAAAGAGTGGCAAGCTCTAATGGTTCAAGTCCCAAATATTCCAGATATATCTGTTCCAGAAGGTTCAAGTGATAATGAAAATATTGAACACTCTATTTGGGGGAGTAAACCTGAATTCACATTTCCAGTTAAAGATCATATAGAACTAATGGAGGCTTCTAATTTAGTTGATTTTGAAAAAGGAACAAAGGTTGCTGGTTTTCGAGGATATTTCCTGAAAGGAGATGCTGTCTTATTACAATTTGCTTTATGGCAACACTTTTTAAATGCTCTAGTTAAAAAAGGATATGAACCTATGGTTGTACCTTCTCTTGTAAATAAACAGACATTATATGGTACAGGGTATCTTCCACAAGGTGAAGAAGATTTATATAAAACACAAGATGATATGTATTTAGCTGGAACCGGAGAGGTGGCAGGTATGTCTTATTATGCAGATGAAACTTTTAAAGATATTGATTTACCGAAAAAAATGGTTGCTTTTTCAACGTGTTTTCGTCGTGAAGCAGGAAGTCATGGTAAAGATGTAAAAGGACTAGTTAGGGTTCATGAATTTTATAAGTTAGAGCAAATTATTTTGTGTGAAGCCAATCACGAAACATCAGTTAAATTTCATGAAGAGCTTACAAATAATGTCGAAGAATTATTGCAAGAACTCGGACTTCATTATCATGTTGTAGTAAATTGTGGTGGAGATTTAGGCTTGGGGCAAGTTAAAAAATATGATATAGAAGTTTGGATGCCTTCACAAGAAAAGTTCCGCGAAACACACTCTTCATCATATT
The DNA here is from genome assembly GCA_043746875.1 of Minisyncoccota bacterium. GTDB lineage: Bacteria > Patescibacteriota > Minisyncoccia > Phycocordibacterales > UBA9973 > UBA4124. Next base: position 4,281 of record JAYTQE010000028.1, on the reverse strand, counting down.
TTCATGATTTTCAAACACGACGTTTAAATATTCGATACAAAGATAATGATAGTAAACTTCGATATGCTCACTCATTAAACAATACACTTATTGCAACACCTTCTAGAATAATTCCTGCCATTATTGAAAATTTTCAAGAAATAGATGGTCGAATACGCGTACCAGAGGTATTAAAAAAATATATAGGTAAAGATTATATTGGATAAAAAAATGTATCGAAGTACGTATAATAATAAGATATTAAATTCTGAAAAATTACCACCAATAAAAAAACCTTTTTCTTGGAAAAAGTTTTTACTATTTTTTTCGGGAATTTTAATTTTAGTAGGATTAATTTTTTTTATTAAAAATGATAGATTTCAATTAAAAAAAATAGAGATAGATGGTGTAATTGTTGTAGACAAAGAAGAAGTATCAAAATTTGTTATGGAGTCACTTAATGGTAAATATTTATATTTTTTTCCTAAAACAAGTATATTACTGATAAATTCAAAATCTATTGGAGAAGAAATAAAAAGAAGTTTTCCCAGATTTAAAAGTGTTGAAGTAAATAGGTCCGGATTTAATAGTTTAAGAATAAATACTACTGAATATTTGGGTACTTATTTGTGGTGCGAGAATCAAGAAAGTAGTCAGTGTTCTTTTATGGATGAATCAGGTATCGTTTTTGCAGAAGCCCCTTATTTTTCTGGAGACGCTTATTCAAAAATTTATGGAGGAGGTAATTTAAAAAATTATCCTTTTAATCCTATTAGTAATCAAAATATTATTTTTATAAAATTACTAAAATCTAAATTATTTGATATAGGAATAAAAACTATAGATTATGATTTTATTTCAGATGATGAATTATCAGTTTCTTTTTATCATAATTCTCAAATTTCAAAAATTTTGATTAATCCAAATAATGATATTGATCTAATCATAAATATAATTTATACAGGAATAAGAACTGAACCACTTAGTACTATGTATCATGAAGAAACAAAATATTTAGAATATCTTGATGTACGTTTTGATAATAAGTTAATTTATAAATTTAAATAATTAAATGTCATTTTGGATTAATTTAAAAAATAATAATAAGCCATTTTTTTGTTTAGCTCCTATGGCTGATGTAACTGACGTAGCTTTTAGACAACTTATTTCAAAATATGGAAAACCTGATGTTATGTGGACAGAATTTGTATCTGCCAATGGTCTAGCTTCGCAAGGAAGAGATGCACTACTTATAGATTTGAAATATGAAGAAATAGAAAGACCCATTGTTGCTCAAATTTTTTCTTCCAATATAAATAATATAGAAACAGTTTCTAAGCTTATTTGCGACTTGGGTTTTGATGGTATTGATATAAATATGGGTTGCCCAGATAAAACAATCGAAAAGCAAGGAGCAGGTGCTGCCATGATAAAAACTCCAGAGATAGCAGTAGACATAATACGTGCAGTAAAAAGAGGAATTAAAACTTCAGGTAAGAATATACCCTTATCTGTTAAAACAAGAGTAGGATACAATGATGTTGAAATAAATAAGTGGATATCCGTACTTCTTGCTGAAGGGATAGACGCACTAACAGTTCATGCACGAACCAGAAAGGATATGTCCAAAGTTCCTGCTAATTGGGATTATATAAAAGAAGTTGTTAAATTACGTGATAATTTGTCTCCAAATACTGTAATTATTGGTAATGGAGATGTTATATCTATCCAAGATGGAATTAATAAAGCAGAAATATCAGGATGCGATGGTGTTATGGTCGGGAGAGCACTTTTTGGTAATCCTTGGTTTTTCGACAAAGAGAGATCTGTAATTGCTAGCCTACCTAAAAAATACCCTAAATGGATAAGAAATATTCCATTTTTTAAAAAATATTTTGACACAAAAAGACAAGCAGCAAATTCTAATTTAAGACCGATCACTGTAAGTGAAAGACTTAATATTATGGTTGAACATACAAAACTTTTTGAAAGTTTACTTGGTAAATATAAAAATTTCTCAATTATGAAAAAACATTTCAAAGCATATGCTACAGGATTTGATAATGCTAAAGAGTTGAGGATAAATTTGATGGAAACAAAGAATTCTTCTGAGGTGGAAGTTTTGGTAAATAACTTTTTGACAAAAGAATAAATTGTGATATATTGTCAAAAAAATTTACAATGATAAATAAAACACAAAAATTTTATGATTTCAGTTTTTTCCGTGGTTCTGAAATAAAAGATTCTATTGAAAAAAGAAAAGCTTTTTTTGATAACTATCTAGAAATTAAATCTGCATTAGACCAAAAAAATAATTCTTTATCTAAAAAGATAAAAAATTGTCTTTTAGAGCTTATACCAAAAAATGACAACTTTTTATTAATGGATGTTCTTAATAAAACCAGAGAAGAAGATACAAATTCTATTTTAGATAAAATAGTTTTTAAATCTGTAGACTTTTCTAAGGAAGAAATAGAGATTGAAGCTGATCTTATTTATGTAAATATCGTTTGTGCCAGTATGGAAAGAGCAAATATTTTAGAATCAGATATTAAGGTTTTAATAAAATGCTGGCAAACATATATGGACTTAAATATTTCTTCGAATGGTAACGCTGTTTTACTTAGTTTCAAATGGAAAAAATATCAACAAACTTATTAAGTTTTTTAATCCCTGTTAAGCAGGGATTTTATTTTTTTGTTATAATACAAAAATTATGAAAGATCAGGTTTTGTATCGTAAATATCGTCCAAGTATTTGGGATGAAGTTATAGGACAAGAGCACATTGTCTCAGTGTTATCCTCTTCTATAAAGAATGAAAATTTTTCTCATGCATACCTTTTTACTGGATCAAGGGGGACAGGTAAAACCTCTGTAGCTAGGATATTTGCCCGAGAGCTTGGGGTGTCAGTAGATGACATATTAGAGATTGATGCTGCCTCTAATAGGGGAATTGACGATATAAGAGCACTTAGAGAAGCTGTAAGGGTTTTACCTTTTTCTGGACGTTTTAAGGTCTATATAATTGACGAAGTTCATATGCTATCAAAGGATGCATGGGGAGCACTTCTAAAGACATTAGAGGAGCCACCAGCTCATGTCATATTTGTAATGGCTACCACCGAATTAGACAAAGTTCCAGCTACAATACTTTCTCGTTGTCAGGTTTTTAACTTCCGCAAACCAAATGAAAAAATATTATCAAAAATAATTTCTGATATAGGCAAAAAAGAGAAATTTGTTATTGATAATGAAAGCTCTGATTTGATCGCATTTTTAGGAGATGGATCTTTTAGAGATGCTTTTAGTATTTTACAAAAAGTTTTTTCTGCAAGTGAAAATAGAATTATTACAAGAGAATTAGTAGAGACAATTACAGGAGCTCCTTCATTAATTGTTATATCAGATATATATAATGCTTTAATAAATAAAGATATTGATCAAATTTATAAAACACTTATTGATGCTGAAAATCACCATACTGATATGATGTTACTTGCTGAGCTTTTATTAAAAACAATGAGAATATCTTTAATATATAGATACGCCCCGAATATGAGAAAAGATATAGAATCAGAGTATAGTGATTCTTATATAGAAATAATCAAAAAAGGAGCAGTAGAAGCAGTAGGAATTATATCTTCAAAAAGTTTGATAAGTTTGATCACAGCTATAGAGCGTATATCTTATGCTTCTGTACCAGTTCTTCCACTGGAATTGGCTTTTATAGAAATACTGGAAATTGAGACTTCCAAACAATAAAAATTTGTGTTATAAAAAGAAGCGGTAATTAAATTAAAAAATTGGGGAATCGTCTAATGGTAGGACAACGGATTTTGGTTCCGTTTATCTAGGTTCGAGTCCTAGTTCCCCAGCAAAAAACCGAAGGTTTTTTTGATGGGGAATGGAAGTGAACTACTTCACTTCCATCTAGGACGAGAACAGCGCAGATATGTTTCTTTAACAAAAGAAACAATCGAGCTGGTGCCCAGACCAAGGTGAGTGACTGACGAGCTGAGAGTCGAGGGAGAGATTCCTAATTCCCCAGTAACTATAAATAAATTAAATTTTCATATAATGTATTGTTAATGTATTGTATATTTTTTTAAACCGAGATTAATTTAAATTATCTTGTCTTGTAGTTATACTTGACAACCATATTATTTATGTATTATTATTAATCTTGAATCTTGTAATTTATTTCATCATTAAATTCATATAAAAATGAAATCATTTAAAACTAAAGAAGGTGACTTCACAAAGTCTTCGTGGTCAAAAAATAATCCGAAAACATGTGTTGA
>JAYTQE010000027.1:0-10565 GCA_043746875.1 Minisyncoccota bacterium | reverse complement strand
ATTGTAGGCCTTATTTCAAAAAGACTTGCATCTCTTGAGTAGTAATCTAAAGTTTCTTCATCTATTAGGACATCTCCTTTTATAATTTTTTTTATTTCTTCTAACATTTAAGTAATTTTATTGAAAGTTTTTAATTTTTCAGTAACTGTTTTTTCCATTGCAAGTGACGCATTTGTCCCATATTTATAAGGAGCAATATCATCAGGATGATTTTTTATATAATCCTTGAGTGCTTCAGTGTAAGATTTTCTTATTTCTGTATTTATATGAATGATAGAAATTCCTGCATCTATAGCAGAAATAAAGTCTGCTTCATTACCTGATCCACCATGTAATACCAGTGGAACATTTATTGAGTATGAAATATTTTTAATACAATCAATATCTAACCTAGGCTTATCTCCATGCTTTAACATCCCATGAAATGTTCCTACCGCAGGAGCCAGCATATCTGCTTGTGTTTCTGCTATGAAACTTTTAGCTTCATCCTTACTTGTAATAAAAACAACACCTTCAGGAGCTGAATCTCTCATTTTTGAACCTTCACCAATATATCCAAGCTCAACTTCTACGAGAATATCACGACCTGTATTATTCATTACTTGTCTTGCATAATCAACACATTGCTTTGATATTCTAACATTCTCTTCAAAAGAATGGGCTGCCCCATCGTAAATAACAGAATCAAAACCTGCATCAATACAATTTTTTACAGTAGCAAAACTGTAGTGATGATCAGCATTTAAAAATATAGGTATTTGCCAGTGTTCACGTATAGATTTTACCAAAGCAACAGCTTGATGTGTACCTATCGCTTCTTCTTCTCCTTCAGATAGTCCAACAATGACAGGAACTCCTAATGTTTTAGCAGCTCTTGCTATAGCGTAAAGTCCTTCTAGGTTTGAAAAATTAAAATGCCCAATTGCAACTTTATTTAATTTAGCCTGCGCTACATACCATCTAAGATTATTCATAATTTATAAATAAAGTATAGCATACAAAAAATTTTTTTAAATAATGTTATACTTATTTTTATATGAATAAACAAATAGACTTTTTAGCGATTGGAGATATTGTAACTGACGCATTTATAAGAATAAAAGATGCTGAGGCTTCATGTGACTTAGATCACCATAACTGCAAATTATCATTTCGCTTTGGAGATAAAGTTCCCTATGAATCAGTAGAAGAGGTTCGAGCTGTAGGAAACAGTGCCAATGCTGCTGTTGCCGCAGCAAGATTAGGTTTGACATCTTCTTTGGTTGCACATATAGGAAAAGATTATCAGGGAGATGCGTGTTTACAAGAATTAAAGAAAAATAATATTGGTACCGAATATATAGGAATTCATGAAGGGTTACCTACAAATTATCATTATGTACTTTGGTATGATGTAGAAAGAACAATCTTAGTAAAACATACTGAATTTCCCTATTCTCTTCCACAAAATCTTACTACTCCTAAGATGCTTTATCTATCTTCAATGGGTGAAAATTCAAAAGATTATCATCATGAAATAGCAAACTATGCAAATAATAATCCAGAAATGATGCTTGTTTTTCAACCTGGAACTTTTCAAATTAAACTTGGTACAGATGAATTAAAAGATATTTACAAACAAAGTCATATATTTTTTTGTAATGTTGAGGAAGCAAATCGTATACTAAAAAATGAAGAAAAAGATATAAAAGTTTTAATAAAATTAATACATGAATTGGGACCGAGAAATGTATTTTTAACAGATGGAGCAGATGGGGCTTATGGATCAGATGGCTCAAGTGTGTGGTTTATTCCTATATATCCACAAGAGCCATATGAAAGAACTGGCGCAGGAGATGCTTTTGCGTCCACTGTTTCTGCTGCAATGCTTCTTGGTAAGAGTGTACCTGAAGCGATGATGTGGGGACCTATAAATTCAATGTCTGTAGTTAAAGAAGTTGGAGCCCAGAAAGGACTACTTAGTATGGAAAAACTTCAAGAATACATCGACAGTGCTCCTGAAGGATACGAAATAAAAGAAATTTAATTCATAATAGGATATTAAAAAACACCAAGTAATGGTGTTTTTTAATATGTACTGGTGCATAAATATATACATCTTTATTTAGAAATTTTTTCTATAGTTGGGTTCATTATTTGCGAAAATATTTGAAAGTTATTTCTTCTTAAATATATTTTTAATAAATTTAAATAAAACTATTCCAGCGCCTACAAAAATTATTATAAGAATATACAATAAATTAACGTGAGGACTCTGACTAGAATCACTAAGAGATCTAGCAATTTGTAGTTCGCTATCTTGCCTATACTTATCATTTAATTTGTAATTTACATTTACAGGAATAATTACTTCATCATTGTTATATAAAAATATAATATCAAAATTCTCATCAGTAGGGGTATTTATATTGTTAGGACGATTATCACCAGTCTTAGAATTTGGATCATTGAAGTATTTTCCATACAGTTGCTGTAAAGAAATATAATCTTCTTGTTCAGGGAACCAATTTGTCTTTGGAATGTTATATCCTTGAACGGATTGATGATGGTAAAAAAACCTACTATCTTTTGTAAGTTTATATATAGGTTTATATTTACTAGGAATCTCTGAATTTTCAAATACACCGCTCTCATTGTTTGGAAAGACTGCGTATATTGGAATATCTGTTTTATTATAAAGCAAATTAGAAACTTTCTCTATAAAAAAACCTTTGGGTAGATTAGACAAATCAGGAGTATATGTTGATATGAACCAAGGATCACCTGATATTTGATAGTTTAGTGCACTTGAGAGTTTCGGTGAAAAAATAAGAAATAAAAAAATAACACTAAGAAATATTTTTTTCATATCAAAATTATAACATATTTCACCATATATAGTATATATCTCATATGTTATGATGTTTGAAAGATTTTAGTTAAATAAAAAGATCAACTGTTACAACAACTTTTTTCTGTAGTAGAAGTATTGAAAAGCAATTAAACCAGAGGTATACCACTTTTAAAAGGTGGTTTTTTTATAAGATTATTTGGATAAATAATTAAGAAATAATTTAATAAAAAAGCTACTATTAAAATAGTAGCTTTTTTATTAACCAATATGAATTAAATTTATTTATTTTTCAAAAACCATCCAAACAAACTAAATTTATTTTCATTAGCAGTGATAAAAGCTTTTATCTTTGCTTGTTCATTAAGAAGTAGTTGAATTTGAACATTCAAAACTGCACTATCATTAATATCAGTAGTCTTTGAAATTAATGCTTGTAGTTTTTTTATTTGTCCATCTGTTTTAACCATTTCACTTCTAAGTGTCCCGATATTTTTGTAGTCAGTACCTATAAGAAATGTTTTGAATTGTCCACGATTTTCTATTTTTATTATTGCATCTGATGTTTTTTCATTTGAATCACTTTGTTCTTTAGCAATAACTTTTATTTGTGCTCCGATACCTTTTTCTTTTTCAGCTAATTTTAGTATATTTCTAATAAAAGAAGCTACATTACTTCTATGAGATACTGATATCTTTGTATCATTATCATCTTGATCAGAATTTTCATCGTCTTGTTTATTTTTATTAGTGTCAGATTGAAAGTCATCACCTTTTTGATTATTTTTTATTTCTTTATCATTATCTTCAGAGACATTAGTGTTTGTATCTGCATTGATCGTATTAGATCCAACATTTGTTTGAGTAGAAGTAGTTACACCCAAATTTGTATTAATTGGAAGTATGTGATTCTCAGCAAAAACCATCCCAAATGATGCGAAAGTTATTGCTGTAATAGTTAATAGACTGATATTTGTTTTTGTTATTTTCATGTGTATTCTCTTAATTGCTAAACTTAAAATTATTTATTAATTTAGGGTTATATCCTGATAAAAACTGACATTTCCAGCTTCCCTACTATTTAAGACGCCTCATATAGATTTATATTACAAGGTCATAAATATATACATCTTTATTTAGAGATTTTTTTATTTAATAGCGTTTATTTTAATTTTTAGATAAGGTTGACGATGACCATTTTTTTTGAAATATCGAGACTTTTGTTTATATTTAATAACTGTTACCTTTGGTGCACGCCCAGCAATAACAACTTCTCCTTCTACTTTTGCAGAATTTATGTACGGAGTACCTATTGTTGTGTCTTTTCCATTATCAACCAAAAGAACTGTATCAAATACAATTGAATCACCTTTTTTGTGTTCATCTTTAAATTTTTCAATCATTACTACGTCTCCAACAGAAACAGCGTATTGCTTACCTCCTGTCGCGATAACTGCGAATTCTTTCGGTAGTTCTTTCTTAACAACCTTTTTAGAAGATATTTTCAGTGTATTTTTTGATTTTGTTGAGGTTTTTTCCATATAATACTTATAGTTTGTCATTATACCCAATACAACTTATTTTGCAAGTAAATTAAATATAATGTTACAATGATTCAATGATTTCACGCTATATATATCATGATTTAATATGGATTGACCTAGAGAACCCTACAGAAGAAGAAAGTTCCCATATTTTTGAAGAATTCAAAATTACTGATATAGGAAAAAACTTTTTAAATGAAAATATCATATCTACTTCGCTTATATTGCCAAGTATAGAATATATTGGGGGTCAGAAAATAGACTTCTACATTTCAAAAAATTTTGTAATAACAGTACACCAAAATTCTATATCAAAATTAAAAGAATTCTCTAAGTTTTTTGAACTTAATACTAAAAATGAAGGTGCTAAAATGCCTCAAAATGGAGGTTATCTTTTTGTACAAATAATGCAAGAATTCTTTAAAGATGTTCATTTAATAAATGAAATTTTTAAAAAAAACAATAACGATCTTATTATCCAAAGAAAAATAATTACAAAATATAAAATTATATCTTTATTTCTTCTTCTAATGTTAATTATTGGACTTATTCTATTTATATATTTACAATAAGGAAATGAATCTTAAGTTATACAATACAAAATCTCGCTCTATCGAAAATTTTACTCCTCTGAGCTACCCAGAAGTTTCTATGTATGCTTGTGGTCCTACAGTGTATGACAAAACTCACATTGGACATATTCGTAAATATATAGGAGATGACATCTTACGAAGAACTTTAATGCTTCTTGGTTATAAAGTAAATCACGTAATGAATATCACAGATGTTGGACACTTAACGAATGATAGTGATACTGGTAATGACAAATTCGAAAATAAAGCTTTGGTGGAAGGAAAAAGTGTTTGGGAAATTGCCAAATACTACACTGATTATTTCCATGAATCAATGTTCTCTGTAAATATTCTTAATCCAAATTTTGAAGTTAAAGCAACTGAACACATAGATTCAATGCTTATTCTTATAAATAAATTAATGAAAAAAGGATATGCTTATGAGACAAATAATGCTGTATATTTTGATACAGAAAAAGATTTAAATTATGGAAAATTTAGTGGTCAAAAATTATCTGAAAAAGAAATAGGGTCTCGTGATGGTATTGTAATTGATACTAATAAAAAAAATCCTAGAGATTTTGTTCTCTGGTTTAAAAGAGTTGGTAAATTTGAAAATCATACTATGTATTGGCCAAGCCCATGGGGAGAAGGATTCCCTGGTTGGCATATAGAATGTTCAGCTATGAGTATGCAGTATCTTGGAGAGACTATAGATATACACACTGGAGGAATAGATCATATACCAGTACATCACGAAAATGAAATAGCACAGAGCCAGTGTGCTACTGGCCATCAGTTTGTAAGATACTGGATCCATTATGATTTTTTAAATGTTGACGGAGAAAAAATGTCTAAAAGTAAAAATAATTTTTATACTATAGAAGATATTAGGTTAAAAAATATTGATCCTTTAGCTATGCGAATATTAACAATGAGTACTAGTTATAGGAAACCTTTAAACTTTACATGGGAGTCTCTTGAAACATCTAATAATTTACTTAAAAAGATTCAAAAATTTGCTTCTCATCAAAATATTATTGGAGAAATTAATTTACAATATAAAAAATATTTCTTAGAATCATTAACCGATGATCTAAATACTTCAAAAGTATTAGCTGTTTTATGGGAGATTTTTAATGATGAAAATATAAAAAAAGAAGATAAATGGGCGACAATTTTATATTTTGATCAAGTATTAGGTTTAAATTTAGAAAAAATTCCCAAATTTTTGATAACAGATCAAGCAAAAAAATTAATTGAAAAAAGAGACCTGGCTAGAGAAAATAAAGATTTTGAATCTTCTGACTTACTTCGAAAAGAACTCAATGATCTTGGATATAATGTATTAGATAGCTCTGATGGTACTATCTTGAATTAATGGAATTTCTACTTTAAATATTGAACCCTTCCCTATTCCTTCTGAAGATATTGTTATATCTCCTTTATGTGCCCTAGAGATTTCACGAGCAAGATATAAACCTAAACCACTACCACCTGTATTAGTTTTGTCTGCTCCTCTATTAAATTTTTCAAATAATCCAGACATAGTTTCGGGTGTCATTCCCATGCCACTATCTTTGACAGAAAAGACAACATTCTTATCATTTTTCTCAAGTCTCAATGATATATATCCACTTTGAGTATACTTTATACTATTATCTACTAAATTTAAAAAGACCTGCTTAAGTTTAGTTGCATCAGCTAAAGTAATAAATTTTTCTCCTATAATATCAAGATTAAATTTTAATTTCTTACTATCTGCTGATATCTGCATTTCAGAATAAAGTTCATTTACAATTTTTGAAATATCAATAGGTTCAAATATGTATTTCATCCCACCTTGTTCAATTTTTGATATATCTAACAAATCTTCTACAACATTTATTAATCCTTGAGCTGATGTATAAATACGCTTAGTTGCCTCTTCTTGTTTTGATTCTAATTTACCAAAAGATCCTTCAAAAAGCATTGATGCATAACCTTTAATAGCTGTCAGAGGACTACGTAACTGATGAGATGCCAGAGATAAAAATTCACTTTTTAACTTATCTAAATTTTTTAATTTAGTGTTACTTTCTTCTAGTTCTATTTTCAATTTTTCTAAGTATTCTCTTTGTTGAACTTCACTTTTAACAGATTTAATTAAAAATATCCCTAAAACTATACTACTTATAAAAGTAATTCCATTTAATAAAAAATTAATTGGTATTTTTATAAAGAAAAATTGAGATCCTATCAGTATAGATAGCGACCATACAAATGCTTGTGTTGCTAATAATTTAACACTAAATGCATTATATTTAACTATTATATAAGTTAATATAGCAACAAAAATTGGCATTCCTATTAAGCCATATTGAGCTACTATCCAATCTGAAGTAATGCTTCCTATAATATTGCCAAAACTAAATGCTAGTAGAAAAAAAACTATACCTAAACCAAAAAAAAGTATTTCTTTTTTTCTTTCTTTATTTTTAAAAAATTCATAAAAAATTGTTTTAGCTATCCATATACTAAAGAAAATTTCAAGAAAATAACTATAATAAATTACAAAATTACTTTCTAATGCGTAACAAGTCTTTAGTTCTATACCTGTAAGATTTAAATTTGTAGGAATTATTAAAATAAAAGGTATTATTAATATAAAAACTAACAAATTTTTTAAAAATGGCATAGAAGTATTTTTTATATATGACCGAGTAAGATAAAGTGCTATTACAAATACAAAAACTTCAAATAAAATTTGTATAGACCAAAAAAACATAGTTATATCTGGTCTATTTGTAGCCCACAAAATAAGGTCAATTATAGCCCAGCTACTAAAAGTACTGACTAATACTAACAATAATTTACTATTTAATTTATTTTTATTATTAAAAAAAACTAGACATCCTAGTAATAAAGAAACTAAAATTGACGGTACGTGTGAATAATAAAGTAATCTTGGTACATTACTAGAATAAATTAGAAAATTTGGAGCATCCCATGGACAAAATAAATCAATCATAAAATTAAATTTTAGTAATATTAAAATTTTGATAACCACCTCCAAATCTATAAGATATTTTATATTCTAAAGTGTCTCCTTTTTTAGCTTGTACATCATCAATAGGCCAAACTACTGGGGCATTTAGTGTTTCGGTATCTTTGATACTTAATATATTTGTTAATTGAACTTCACTTGTAATATATAAAGAGTTTACTAGACCATCACTTTCTATCTCAAATTTAATTATTTTTTCAAAAAATAAATCATTTTTTTGAGAAAAAGATATAGTATTTAAAATTTTTGTATTAGAAATTTTTGAAATAGATTGATTTTCAGAAAGATTATTCCAAAGGTGTTTGACCATTTTCATTTTAAAACCATAAATTTCAAAATTAGAATTTACCAATGTAATATAAGTTTTCTGACTTTTAGGTACAAAAATAGTTTTTTCATTTACAACGCCTTGGTCAAATAAATTATTAACGGCCTCAACTTGATATTCATCAATCATACCTGTTGTTAACATTTCAGCTATTACAGTATCTAAATGAATTCCTTTTTCATATACAAAGTTTCTAGCATCTCCTTCTAATAAGATTATTTTATTAGAATAGTCACTATTATTTATATTTTTTTCTGCAATCTTAAATACAAAATTATCAAATTCTAGTGCATAAACTTTTTGAGCACCAGATCTAGCTGCAAATAATGCCATAATCCCTGATCCTGTTCCCATATCAATAACAGTATGATCATTTTTAATAACACTTTTTATTGCATTCTCAAAAGCAATACTTCTAGTTTCATCTATTAAACACTGACCTACTAGGTCTATTGAACTAAATGCTTCTCCTAAATTTTTTTCCTGAAATTCCATATATTTATAATAAGATATTCTTCAAGTACCTAAACAATTCAATCCCTCCCCCTACAACAAAAATCCAGTACAAATTAATTAAGACAGAACTTGTTAAAAAAACAATCCAATCTCTTTTGCCCATACCGTTATATTCGTAGGACCCTTTTCTCATATAAGCAGTAACAACAAAAGCGTTTGAAGTCAATGATAAAATAACTATTGTTAAAACAGAGCCCTTGCCATGGACCCATTTAAATATTTTACCGATGAAATTATTTTTATTTTCTAAATCCTTAATAGTCTCCAGTGCAAGCCAGTCCTTTTTCCAATAATCATACAATCTAATAGTAACTAGGTCTACTAAAATAGACGATATAAAAACAATAATACTTCCTCTTAAAAATCCAAAATATATTAACAAAAAAGATACCATTACATAGTCATATAACCATGTTAGTGTATAGTACAAACCTATACCTGTAACCCAGAGTTTAATTTTTGATAGAAACATTTTATGTTTATTCAAAATAATATTAACAGGATTCATTACTTTAATATCATAGCATATTTAAGTTTATTTTTTCTTAAGATTTTTAAATAAAATAGTCTTCCTGAATAATTTGATAATTCATATCTATAAAAGATTTTTTATAAGTAAAGATTATAGAAATAATTACAACCAATATCAAAATCTTAATTAATAATTTTGATTTTTTATCCATAAATTTATTTTAAATATTTATCTATTAATAGATTGGCGTCTTTTGGATTTTCTACACATTCTAAAAGAGCATCCAGAACTATTGGGACTACAATAGTTGCATCAGATTCAATGACAAACATAGGAGTATCTTTGGTTAACTTATCCCATGTAATCTTTTCATTAGGAGTTGCTCCTGAATATGATCCGTAAGAAGTAGTTGAATCAGATATCTGACAAAAATAAGACCAAGGTTTTACATCTTCTTGAAGATCATATTTGATAGAAGGAACTACACATATTGGAAAATCACCAGCTATCCCACCTCCAATTTGAAAGAATCCAAGTCCTTGACCAGAAGAAAGTTCTTTATATTGATCATACCAAATTCCCATATATTCTATTCCTGATTTTGCTATATTTGAACTACAATTACCTATCTTAACGTGTGAAGCAAAAATATTTCCAAAAGTTGAATCTTCATAACCAGGAACAACAATAGGAATTTTATTTTCTGCTGCAGCTAATAACCAACATTCCTCTGGTTTTCCTTGGTAACTAGATTTTTCAATTTGTTGAATAAGATCATAAAAATATTCATGCCAAAATTTTCTAGTACCATCCTTACTTGCTTTCTCCCATGTTGGAACAATAAGATTCTCTACAGCTCTAAAAGCTTCATCTTCTGGAATACTTGTATCTGTAACTCTCCTCATTCTATTTTCAAGAATTTTTGTATCATCTTCTTTTGTAAAATATCTATAATCTGGAAAATCTTTATAATCATTATGAGCAACTAATCTAAACAAAGACTCTTCTAGGTTTGCTCCTGTTGTTGAAATTCCTGATATTAGACCTGCTTTTATAGCAGGAGCTAGTGTTATTCCTAATTGAGCAGATGACATTGCTCCAGCAATAGCCCAAAACATTTTCCCACCTTTTTCAATATGCCTCCAATAAGCAATAGTTGCATCTCGAGTTGCTCTTGAATTAAAGTTTTTATAATTTTTTAATATAAATTCTAATGTGGATAATTTATTATTTATCATAAATATATTATAACAGATT
>JAYTQE010000026.1:0-6073 GCA_043746875.1 Minisyncoccota bacterium | reverse complement strand
GCTTTATTATTTATAATAGTTAGTCTTTATTTATTAGTTGCTTTTGCTACAATTATAGGCAGCAGAATGGTTAAGCAGAAAATGAGCATACATGTAGTTTCTTATATTTTTGTTTATAGTGTAATTGCTCCTGCATGGCTTATGAAATCTATATGGAACTCTTTAACCCTTAGTAAGCCAAGGTGGAGATAAAAAGATATGGAAAAAAGATATAAATATTTACTGGTATTTTTTGTTACATTTTGGGTTTTTGCCGCTGCGTGGTATTTGAGTTCTTTTACTAATCAAGAGAAACTTATACATGTTCAAAATACTCAAGACAAGGTCGCAATCGGTATTCTTTCTTCTGAAAATCAATTAGATTTACTTGAGGATGCTCCTTGTGAAAATATAAAAAATTTAAATTTCAGCAAAGAATTAATAAGTTTAGCTGATAAAATAAATTACAGTGAACAAAATTTAAATAATCCAATAGAAGCCTTAAATTTAAAGAAACAGTACTCTATATTAGAAGTTAAGGATTTTATTTTAACAAAACGTATAGCTAGTAAGTGTAAACTTCCAAATATCAGCATCCTTTATTTTTATGGTACAAAAATAAATTGCCCAAACTGTATAAAACAAAGTTATGTTCTGGATGTTATAAGACAAAAATATCCTGAAATTAGAATATATGCTTTTGATTCTAGTTTAGATCTGGCCACCATTCATGCTATGAAAACTATCTATAATATAAATGAAGAATTACCAGCCATTGTTTTAAATGGTAAAACTTTTAGTGGTTTTCAAAGTCTAGATCAGATTTTAGAAAAATTAAATTTTAATAAATCTTAAAAAATTAAATATCTTTCTTTTTTATTGAGCCGCTTCTCGGACTCGAACCGAGGACCCTCACTTTACAAAAGTGTAGCTCTACCAACTGAGCTAAAGCGGCATAAATTTTTGACTTAAGAAAATAAATCAAAAATTATTAATTAGCAACCATGATACTATAGCATTTTTCTATTTTTAGACAAGCGTTTTTTTATACCATTTTTTGCATCAGTAATTTCTTTTAAAAAAAATGAAGCAGGTCCATGGTCTGAGATACTAGATGTATCTTTATCTGACAATGCTTTTTCCGTACTAGGAACTACTTTTATGATAGCTTTTTTGAAATAAAAATTTCCTACATCTAATATCTTTTTTGTATAAAAAAGAAAAATATACCAACCACGTCTGATTAATATAAAAAATCTCTTTGTATATGTAAGTATTTTTTCATAAGATATTTTTTTAAGTTCAATATTAGAATCTTTTTTCCAAGATAAATACGTAATTAGAAAGTATTCTATTATAAGTAATACTATGATACTAATACTTAGAAATAAAATCATAATTTAGATATTGTAAGAAATATATTTAATTACCTGAGCTTTATTTTCTGTTGCGTATTGATTTATTGTTTTTTCAGGAGATTTAAAAAATGATTGATCTAATAAAGTTTGATCTTTGAAATAACTAGCTATTTTACCTTCCATTATTTTCATTTTCATATCTTGTGGCTTATCAGTTGCGTCCACCTCTGCTTTTAAAGCTTCCATAACTTGATTTTTGTCCTCATCACTTATTTCATCTGAAGATAAGAAT
Organism: Minisyncoccota bacterium; assembly: GCA_043746875.1. GTDB lineage: Bacteria > Patescibacteriota > Minisyncoccia > Phycocordibacterales > UBA9973 > UBA4124. Next base: position 4,444 of record JAYTQE010000026.1, on the reverse strand, counting down.
TTAGGCTTCATTGCTGCGGCATGCATAGCAATGTCTTTAGCTATTTCTGGTGATCCTCCATTTAAAATTACAACAGTTGCTGTTTTTCCAGTGTGATGAATATAAGCACCTATAGTATCTCCTGAAATTTCTTCTATAGAACCTAGCTGAATATTTTCTCCTATCTTAAGAACAATATCACTTATTAAAGCAGGGGATTTTTCTTTTGCACTAGCAGGGCTCTCATCCCAAGCTATTTCAAGCAGTTTATTGGCAAGATTTATAAAGTCTTCATTTTTTGCTACGAAATCAGTTTCACAGTTTAGAATCAAGACTAAAGCTTTTTTTCCATCACTTTTTATTGAAATAATACCATCAGAAGCTGTACGGTCAGCTTTTTTACCAGCTATTTCAGATCCTTTTTTTCTAAGAATTATAATAGCTTTTTCTAAATCACCATCAGATTCCTCTAGTGCTTTACGGCATTGCATAACTGATACTCCAGTTGTATCTCTTAATTCTTTTACTTGTTGTGCTGTGATTGTAGACATAATTATTTATTTTAATGTTATAAAATTTATAAAGTTGAGAATATTTTTTAATTTAAGATTCAGGATTATTTTTCTCCTTGGTAAGCGTTCTTTAGTATATCAAGAATTATTTCAATACTTGATACCGAGGAATCATTTGCAATAATAGGATAGTCAATTGCTCTTATAGAACAGTCAGTATTCCCTATAGAAATAACAGGAATATTTTGTCTACGAGCTTCTTTTATAGCAATATGTTCTTTTTTTGAATCTATTACTACAAGAGCATCAGGCATTCTTTTCATACCTATTAAGCCGTTGAAATATTTGTTTAATCTTTCCATCTCCCTGTTTAATAGCAGTTGTTCTTTTTTTGTATACTTTGCATACTCTCCATTAACACGCTCTTCTTTCATTTTTTCTAATTTCTCGATTCGGTATTTAATTTCAGAAAAATTTGTAAGTATTCCACCAATCCATCTTTCTGTTACATATGGTTGATTTAAACTTTGAGCTATATTTATTATTTGAGCACGAGCTTCTGGTTTAACCCCTACAAACAAAACAACTTTATTAGATGACCCTAATTCGTTAAGTAGTTTTGAAGCTTTTTCAATTTGAGGAAAAATTTTATCGATATCTATTATATCAGTACCTTTTTTATTTCCATATATATATGGGCTAACAGTAGGGTGTCTACGTGTGCGAGAGTATCCATAGTGAACACCTGCCTCCATGAGGGCTTGTGAGTTAATTTCTTTTTTCATATTTTTTAACAATCTGTATGAGGAACTCAATTAAGAGAACCTTACTAATCTGAATAATTTCATCCTTAAAAGGACTATATTAATATAACACTTATAATAGATAATGGCAATATATTAAACTTATAAACTAGCAAGGTAGCATAAAATATGCGATTATATATAAATATGCGACAAAGCCATCTTTTTACTCGTACTAAGCGTGAAAATCCATCAGATGAGACATCTAAAAATGCTCAGCTTTTAATACGTGGTGGATTTATTTTTAAAGAAATGGCAGGGGTTTATGCACTTTTACCTCTAGGTCTTTACGTTGTAAATAAGATTAAAAAGATTGTTTCTGAAGAAATGGAGAAGATTGGCTCACAAGAAATTATCATGGCAACTCTACAGAAAAAAGAATTGTGGGAGAAAACTGACCGTTGGGATGATGAGAATGTTGATATTTGGTTTAAGTCACAATTAAAGAATGGGACAGAAGTAGGACTTGGTTGGTCTCACGAAGAGCCTATTGTTGATATGATGAAATCTTACATTATGAGCTACCAGACTCTTCCTCAATATGTTCATCAATTTCAAAATAAATTAAGAAACGAAGTTCGAGCAAAAAGTGGAATAATGCGTTGTCGCGAATTTGTCATGAAAGATATGTATTCATTTTCCGCTACAGAACAAGAGCATATGGATTTTTATAAACTTGCAACAGAAGCTTATTTGAATGTTTATCAAAGATTAGGTCTTGGTGAAATTACTTACGTAACATCTGCTTCAGGAGGAGCTTTTACGAAAAACTTCAGCCACGAATTTCAAACAATTTGCGAAGCAGGGGAAGACAATATTTATGTTCACAAAAAGGATAATTACGCTGTGAATGAAGAAATTTTTAACGAAGAAACACTTTTAAAGTTAAATTCTAAAAAAGAAGATTTTGAAATTAAAAAAGCTGCCGAGGTTGGAAATATTTTTACTTTTGGAACTGAGAAGTGTGAACAAATGGGATTGAACTTTACAGATAGTGATGGTAAAAAACAACCAGTATTTTTAGGATCTTATGGTGTAGGTATTACAAGATTAGTAGGGGTGATTACTGAAATTTTTTCTGATGACAAAGGAATAGTTTGGCCTGAAAGTGTAGCCCCATTTAGTGTTCATCTTTTGAAATTGGGTGAAAGTGTTAATGAGCAATCAAATATTGTCTACGATGCTTTAATAGAAAAGGGTATCGAAGTTCTATTTGATGATAGAGATGTTAATGCTGGAGAAAAATTTTCTGATGCAGATTTAATAGGTATACCTCATCGTATTGTCGTATCTGAACGTAGTTTGAAAAATGGAGGAGTGGAATATAAACATCGTAAATCAGAAGAAAGTGAAATTCTTTCAATAGAAGATTTAATAAAAAAAATAATGCATGTTTAAGAAATTTTCATCAAGATTTTCAAATGATATAGGAGTAGATCTAGGCACTGCTAACACTCTAGTTTATTTAAAAGGACATGGAATCATTATAAATGAACCATCTGTTGTTGCTATTAATCAAAAAACAGGACAAATAGTAGCTATAGGTCATGAAGCCAAGGATATGTGGGGGAAAACACCTACTCATATTTCTATTATAAGACCTTTGATTGAAGGGGTTGTTTCTGATTTTGATATGACAGAAGAAATGCTTGGATATTTTATTAGAAAAGCAGAAAAAATATCAAAAAAATTTTTTCGCCCACGTGTTGTTATTGGTGTTCCAAGTGGTATTACAAATGTAGAAATGAGAGCGGTTTATGATGTTGCTATGGATGCTGGAGCCAGAGAGGTTTATTTGGTTGAAGAAGCCATGTCAGCAGCTATAGGTGTAAGATTGCCCGTATTAGAATCAAAAGCTACTTTTATAGTTGATATTGGTGGAGGTACTACAGATATCGCATTAATATCAATGGGAGGTATTGTTAGGTCTTCAAATCTTCGTATTGCCGGTGACCATATGAATGCTAGAGTTATCGAATACTTAAGAGATGAATTTAAAATCTTAGTTGGAGAAATTACTGCTGAAACTGTAAAGATCTCACTAGGATCAGCTATAGAGACTGATTATTCAGAAGTTGAAGTTCGTGGAAGAGATTTAACGACAGGCTTACCTAGAGCTTTGATGGTTACAGACGATGATATAAGAGAAGCACTTATGAGACCTGTCGGATTTTTAATTTCTGGAATAAGAGAGTTACTTGAAACTGCTCCACCAGAGATTATGTCAGATATTTTAGTCTCGGGAATTGTTTTAACTGGAGGAGGAGCATTGCTTCCAGGATTAGCAGTACTTCTTCAGAAAGAATTAAAGTTACCAGTCAAAATAGCAGATGATCCACTTTCTGCTGTTGCAAGGGGAACTGGTATAATTTTGGAGAACTTTCAAGAATATCAGGGTGTATTTTTATCATTAGATGAACATGTCTTACTCTAAAGAAATAAAAAACAAAAAAAGAAATTTATTTATTAATACTTTTTTTAAAAAAAGCTTAGTAATATTATTTTTGATTATTTTTTGGTTTCTATTTAATACGAGTATAAAGAAGTCTATATCAAGCATCCCGGTCATATCTAGTGATTATGTTTTTAATAGTTTGACCCCAAAAAGAATTTTAGTATCAAAAATAATTGAACTTAAGACAACTATAGAATCAAATAAGGTAAAAATTTTAGAAAATAATTTATTAATGGAAGAAAATCAGAAGCTAAAACAAGAATTAGGTCGTGATATTAATTTAAAGGGAACTCTTGCTCATATAAAAACAATACCAAATCATAGTTTTTATGATACTTTTATTATTGACGTAGGAGCTAATCAAAATATAAAATTAGATCAAGTTGTTTATGCTTTTAATTCTGTCGCATTAGGTACAATAGTAGATATTCAAGAAAATAGTTCAACAGTATCACTTTTTAGTAAAACAAATAGAGCAACAGCGGCCATTACTTCTGGTAGTGATACTATAATTACTCTTATAGGTAGAGGTGGAGGTGAATATGAAGTAAGAATGCCTAGGGATATACCTTTTGAAATTGGAGGATTAATATCTTATCAATCAATAGATACTGCAATATTAGCTCAAATAGAACATATTGCGACTGATCCACGAGATCCGTTTCAACGGTTACTTGCAAAAGCACCCGTAAACC
>JAYTQE010000025.1:0-10693 GCA_043746875.1 Minisyncoccota bacterium | reverse complement strand
TCTTTCATATAGTTATTATTATACCATATAATTTTATATGGTATAAATACTTATTTAATACCAATACCTCTTAAGATAAGGTCCCAAAATTTTAAAATTGGACTCTTATTTTTAACTATGTCTAAATTATTTTCTTCAGAATTAATAACGATGATTCCCTCACCTGGTTTTACTACGTTAAATTTTTCTCGTAGGGCTTTTTCTTGCCCACTAGGAGTCGAAAAATAATTATTAAATGATTCCAATTTTTCGTATTTAAACTTTAGTTGACTCTCTTGATCTTTTAATTCTTTAATTCCAGATCTAATAGAAAAATACTTTTTAGAAATATTAATTACAGCTATCAAAAATAAGAAAGCGATAAAAGCTGCCAAGAGAAAACCAAGCACTGTTTTGGGAGATATTTGTTTTATTTTTTGTAATTGCTTTTTTTCCATTAAATGTTAGCATGAGCTATATGCTATTTAATCATAACAAAAAAAAGGTTGACTTGCTTACAAAATTTTTTGCTATTCTAGTAATAATTAGTATGCTTTTACTTATAATAACTCCAGCTTTTCTTTAAGACTAATTATTCTGTTTCATTACTTTAATAAAGACCTCGTGTGGAATATTAACTTTTGCATATTCTTTCATTTTCTTTTTCCCCTTTTTTTGTTTATCTAGTAATTTGTTTTTTCTACTTACATCTCCACCATATAAATGTCCTGTTACATCTTTTCTAAAAGCTTTCATCGTTCTAGATGCGACAATCCTTCCTAAAGATTTTGCTTGAATTTTCATTACAACCTGTTGTTTTGGTAAAAGCATCTCCAGTTTATCAACAAAAGATTCTGCTTCTTTTTCAAGTCTTCTACGTGAAATAATACGAGTAAAAGCATGGACAGGTTCATCTCCTACTATTATATCCATACGTATAACATCAGCATCTCTGAAATCTTCTCCCTCATAAGAAATAGAAGCATATCCTGATGTTAGACTCTTTAATTCATCAAAAAAGTTACGCATTAACTCTCTAAGAGGTATTAATAAGTGTATTCTGGATCTAGAGTCTCCAAAATGCTCTATTTCTCCTATTTCTGACTCGTGATCATACAAAAATGGCATAAGTTGTTCTACGTATCCTAATGGACAAATTATAGCAGCTTTGACCCATTGTTCACGAACAGAAACAACTGAGCCGTCATCAGGAAAAAGATGCGGGGAATAAATAATTTTCTTTTCCCCATTCTTAAGTGTTACTTCATACGTGATAGAGGGTAATGTAACAATAAGATTCAAATTAAATTCTCTTCTTAATCTCTCTGATATAATCTCTAAATGAAGCATTCCCAAGAAACCACATCTATATCCCCTACCAAGTGCTCCTGAAACTTCTTCTTCATAAGAAAAAGATGAGTCCGAAAGTCTTAATCTACCTAATGCCATACGTAAATCATCAAAATCATCTGCCGATTCTGGGTAAATAGAAGCCCAAACAACAGGTTTGGGTTGCTGGTATCCATCAAGAGCAATAGATTCATTTTTAGTAGAAGAAATCGTATCACCCACAGATGCAATTCCTGGTTGCTTAATTCCTGTAACTATATATCCAATAGTGCCAGCTTCAAGAATCTCTACAGTAGTAGCTTCTGGTGTAAAAACTCCAACCTCAAGAACTTGAAATTGTTCTTTTGCTGCTATAAACTTCACAACATCTCCTTTTTTAACACTACCAGAATATAATCTTACATAGACAATCACTCCTTTGTGATTGGAATAACTAAAGTCAAAAACAAGTGCTTGCAATATTTTATTATCAATTAATACTGGTTGAGGGATCACGGTTACAACCTTATCTAATAAATCACTGACTCCCTTTCCTGTCCTACCTGAAACTGCCAAAATATCATTTTCATTACATTTAAGAAGTTGAATTATTTCAAGTTTTATTTCATCAATTCTTGCTAAAGGAGAATCTATTTTTGTCAAAACTGGAATAATAACAAGACCACTTTCACGAGCCATTCCAAGAGTAGTTAATGTTTGAGCTTGAACACCTTGCGTTGCATCAACTAAAAGCAAAGAACCTTCAACGGCATGAAGTGCTCTAGAAACCTCATAAGAAAAATCTATATGACCAGGAGTATCAATAAGATTAAGAAGATGTTCTTCATTTTTGTACTTATAATTCATACGAACAGGTTGCATCTTGATAGTAATACCTCTTTCACGTTCAAGTTCCATACTATCTAAGACTTGATCTTTCATCTTACGAGTCTCTATGGTTCCAGTTACTTCTAACATACGATCAGCTAGTGTTGACTTACCATGATCTATATGGGCAATAATACTAAAGTTTCTAATATTTTTTAAATTCATACAAATAAAACTATCTTAAGGTTACCAATTACGAAAAACTATAGCATATAAGACCATATTTTAATAACTAAGAATTATAAATCTTTTTGACCTATAAAAATAGGTTTTATTTTCCAAAACTTTGACTTAATTGTGCCTATAAATAAATCAATATCTTCATTCTTTAAAATTTTAAGGAGTAAGATATAAACAAAAATACCAACAAAGCCCGCTATAGCGGTCTGCATTAATATCCCTATAAAACTTTGGTGATCAATATATCCGCCTAAACTCCATAAAACTATATAGACAAAACTAGCAGAAATTATTCCTGATCCGACTATATGAAAAAATGGTTTTACTGGTAATTTATTTTCTTTATTATTTTGATTAATATGATAATGAAAACTTTTCCATAATAATAAAGCATTTATTATTTGACCTATAGAATAAGCCAAAGCTAAGATCACAACGTTACTACCTGTTGTATTTTCTATGTGTAAAATACTATCCATAAAAAAATTAAAATTAATATTATATTTATATAAAAATAAAAGACTTATAATCGAAAATCCAGTTACTAAAATTGATAAAATATTTATTTTAAGAGGAGTTTTTGTATTACCCATAGCGTAAAAAGCCCTAACAAGAAGAAATACCATACATTGAGCTGTAACAGATATTGAAAACAACGCAAGTGATGCAGCTACAAGTTTGGTATCATTCCAAGAAAAAACACCTGAGCCTAAAAGAATACGCACAACATGAGCACGTAACACAATTATAAAAAAAGAAACCGGAATAGATAAGAAAAAAATGTTACGAGTTGTTCTATAAAACATATCTAAAAAATCTTTTTTATGATTATCTATATATAATTTTGTCAAAGTTGGAAATACCGCTACAGCGTAAGATACTCCTATAATAATAAGCGGAGTAGTTTCTATATTATAAGAAAATTGAAATATTGATATAGATCCCGAAATTAATAAAGAGGCTACAGCACTTATCATTAAAAATGAAATATTACCTAGAGATAATCCTAATGCTCTAGGGAAAGAAAGCTTAATGATGTTTTTAATTAATACCCAGTCTATATTAAAAATTAATTTGGGAGATTTATGTAAACTTAAAAGTGTCGGTAATTGAATAACTAAATATAATAATGCTCCTAAGGCAACTCCTAAAACAACTCCTATAATCCCAAATTTTGGTAATAAAAATAATATTCCAAAGAGAATACCTATATTATAAAATAAAGGGGCAATAGCAAAAGAAAGAAATTTCTTTTTAACTTGAGCTAAGGATCCTAATAAACTAGCTAATCCCATCAGAAATGGCGATAGAAGCATTATTCTAGAATAAAGAATTAATTCTTTATTCTGAATAATATTGAAACCTGGAGCAACTATTTTAGTTAAGAATGGTATAAATATAGCCACAATTAAGCAAATAACAATCATTCCTATACAATATACAGAAAAGATACTATCTATAAATTTTTTAAATGAATTATCATTTTTCTCTTCGTCTTGTTTCAAAATAGAAGTTATAAATGGGATTAGCACTGTAATAGAAAATAGTGCCGCAATAGAATTGTAAACAAAATCTGGAATTCTAAAAGCGGCATAATAAACATCAAGCTGTGCAGATGGTCCCACAAAAGAAGCTAATAATCTATCTCTTAATAATCCAAAAAGTTGTGAGACTATAGAGAATATAGCTATTAACAAAGCTGCTTGATTAACAGTTGTAATATCACGATTTAGTAACTTAAAGAATTTAGAAACCATTCTTTATCTATTATTTTTTTGTAGCAGTTTCTACTTGATTTTGAGATGGACTACTTTTAAGTTGATTAATTTGTTCGTCTACGCCTGAAACATTTGGGAAATTAATTTTAAATTTATTAAGCTCTTCAATTGCTTGAGTTTTTTGATCTAAAGCGATTAAGGTACTAATATAACTTAAATAATTAGTTGGATTATTTGGATTCAAATTACGAGCTTGGGCAAAAGAAATCAAAGCTGCTTGATAATTTTTTACTTCAAAATTTGCCTGACCTAATAAAGCATGTCCTTTTTCATCATTTGGAGATATATTTACATAATTTGTAAGTTCGTTTATAGCAGCTTGACTATCCCCTTGTGATAATTTTATTTGAGCTCTCATAATATAAGCATCCAAATAATTATTTTTTAAATTTATTGCCTTAGTGATATTATCAAGTGCCCCATTAATATCTGTTTTAAACATTAATAATTTAGCTTGGTTTAGTAAAAATAGAGGATTAACAGGACTTCTTTTCTGAGCTTCATCAGCTGCTTGTTTTGCATTTGTATAAGCTTCTTCATTTTTAGAATCTAAAACAAGTTGATAAACCTGACTTAATGTAAGCCAGTTTTCAGAACTTCCTTTATCCCAAGCAACAGCAGCACGAGCACTTTGTTCAGCTTGAGTAAAATAAGATTGAAGTTGACCCTTATCAGAATCTTTAGAATTAGCTAATTTATTAAATTGACCAGCAAATAATGTCGCTCTAGTTCTCCAATATATATCATTTTCTGAAAGAGAAAGAGCTCTTTCTAACCTGCTCTGAGCAAGATTAATATCTTCTGCTGCTAATGCTCTATTATAATAAACAATACTAGCAAATCTATTACCTGAGAAGAAAACTGCAGAAAAACTAACCATAGTTGCAACTACAACCAATAAAATAGCAAAAAAGCTTACTCTTGGATCTTTTAGATACTCTAAAGAAATTAACTTTGTTCTTCCAACTAGTGTAGATACTCCTATTAATAAACCTATATAAATGAAACCAAAGATAATTAACACTATTCCAGGATTTGAAAATAAAAATAGTAATACAAAAGCTGTTAACATAACCAAAGATGAGACGGCTATAAAACGACTAAATCTATCTGGAAATTGATAATTAAATAATTTAAAACCATATACAAGTGACAAAAGTAATATTGCAACAAGAACAATGGTTGGAAGTAGTCCATTTGTTGTAGCTATTGATTCAAGAGAATTAAAGCCTGAATCAAAAGCTCTATTCCAAAAAATTGTTGAATTTATTTCAGATGGATGATACATCGCCCATGCGTCTGAAAAACGACCAGCACCTATACCAAATATAGGATCACGATATAAAGTAGATTTCATAACATGAGTAGACGTATTCAATGATGGACGAATGTCTGTAAAATCAACACCTGCATAGTTTGATAATGTTACACCAATTGAGCTACTGCTTAAAAAGAAAAACAATCCTAATAATAATGTAATAAAAGATACAATAGGAAATTGAACATTTTCAGAATTTTGATTTTCTAATTCATTCTCTTTATTCAATAAAGATCTTTCAACTGAAGATTTATAAACAAAAATAATTAAAGCTGAGACAACTATTACCACCCAAGCAGCTTTAAAGTTCAAAAAAATAAGGACTATAACAGATAAAATCATTGCAAATACTGACAAAAATTTAAAAAATCTTTTTGGTACTAAAACTTCGTACATTAATAAAGCAACAATAAAAGTAAAAGTTAAAAAATAAGCAAAATCAACCCATGAACCAACTAATGTTCCTTGACTTGAAACTTGAGAAAAATACTTATTTACAAAAGATAAATTACGAGTTGCGTATAAAACAACTTGAAGAAGTATTGTCAAAACTGAACCTGAGAAAACAGCTAAAAATAATTTAACTAATCTTTTTTGTTCTCTGGTAAAAACAGCAACAAGAAATGCTAGTAGAGCTAACGTAATGTAGGTGGCGAATGAATCAATTGAAAATCCTCTTCCCCATAAAGATAACCCAACATTTGTTGAGGTAAGAGCACTAATAAGACTAAGTACTGACCAACTACCAAGTAAAACCAAAACTAAATTCTTTGGAACTTTTATAGAACCTTCAACAAATTGAGCCAGTAACCAAAATGAGAATGCTAAAAATACACCCACATATAAAATAACACCTTTTACAGCTACTAAACCACTAATGGTTCCCGGTAGAAAGAAGAAAGGTATTAATAAACTAATTGCTAAGATTATATTAAATGAAATACTGTTGAACTTGTTTATAAATTTTTGATACATAGTTTTGTAATTATACTCTTTTTTTTATTTTTTAAAAAGATTTTTAAATTATTATGTTAATAACTCTCCCTGGAACTGTTACTATTCTTTTAATTTTCTGGAATTGTGTTAATTCTATAATTCTTGGTATTGACAATGCTTTCTTTTCAATTTCTTCTTTTGTGGCATCTTTTGAAATCCTAATTTCAGCACGTATGCGACTATTAATTTGAACGCCCATTGTCACTATATCATCTACTAGCATATTTGTGTTATATTTGGGCCAAGTTGATAGATGTATCGAATTTTGCTCTCCTAATTGGTGCCACAATTCTTCTGCTATGTGTGGTGCAAATGGAGCAAGAAGTTTTAACAATATTTTATATTCAGATTCCAGAATATTATTTTTTTTATCCCACTCATTGATTAATATCATCATGGAAGAAATTGCTGTATTATATTTATGATCTTCGATGTCAATCTGTATTTTATTTATTGTTTTGTGTAATAGATTTGTAGTTTGGCCTTCTCCTATTTTTGATTTGATTTTCCAAATACGCTCAAGAAATCTCCTAACACCAACAACACCATTTGGATCCCATGGATAATTTGCTGTAATTCCATAAGGACCCATAAATGCTAAATATAAACGAACAGTATCAGCACCCAGCAGATTTACTACTTCGTCAGGATTTATGACATTACCCTTCGATTTACTCATTTTGTTGCCATCTGGACCAAGAATAAGTCCACGATTACGACGAATCTTATATGATTCATTGTCCACTACAAAACCCAAATCTTTAAGTGCTTTTGTCCAAAACCGTGAATACAGTAAATGCATAGTTGTATGTTCAGGTCCTCCCATATATAAATCAATAGGCATCCAAGATCTCATTTTTTCTTGGTCAGCAAAAACTTCATCATTTTTATTATCTAAATAACGATAAAAGTACCATGATGAATCCACAAATGTATCCATAGTTTCTACTTCTGGCTTCCAACCTTTGCCAAATATTTTCTCAGTCCTTTCAAAAAGTTCCTTACTTCTCGCAAGTGGTGCTGTACCATCTGGCGTATGGTTTACATCTGTAGGTAGTGTCCATGGCAAATATTTATCAGGTATCGCATGAGCTTTGCCATCTGGGTCATAAACTATAGGTATCGGCGTACCCCAATATCTCTGGCGACTAATCCCCCAATCACGTAATCTATAAGTACTAATCATTTTCCCTCCAACAAATTCAGTAATTTTTTGTTTTGCCTCTTCATATGTCAAATTGTTAAATTTTTCTGAATTAATTAATTTCCCCTCTTTAGAGATAACCTTCAATTCTGGAAGATTATATTTATTCGCAAATTCAAAATCTCTCTCGTCGTGAGCTGGAACAGCCATGATTGCACCTGTCCCAACATCTTTGATGACATAGTTTGTAACCCAAACAGGAATCTTTTTTTTGTTAGCAGGATTAATAGCATTAAAGCCAGTATATATACCTGTTTTTTCTTTTTCTTTAAAGTCTCTTACTCCTTGCTCTTTTAAGGTTGCTTCAATGTAGTTTTTTATTTCTTGAGATGTGACCCAACCTAGTTCCAACCAATCTTTTGCGAGGCCCACAGAAACAGCGATAAATGTTGCGCCATATATAGTGTCAGCACGTGTTGTGAAAATTTTTATATCTTCCCCTAGGTCGGTCCTTGGGAAACTTATTTCACTTCCTTTACTTCTACCAATCCAATTTTTCTGAGCCTCCTTGATAGCATGTGGCCAATCAAGTATATCGAGATCATCAATAAGCCTATTTGCGTATTTAGTAGTACGAATCATCCATTGGTCCTGATCGCGTTGTATTACCTCATTTCCACAACGCTCACATTTACCATCTACTACTTGCTCGTTAGCTAATATTGTCTTATCTTTTGGGCACCAATTAACTTTTGTATTTGCTCTATAAACTAAATCTTTTTTAAAAAATTGATTGAACATCCACTGTGTCCACTTATAGTATCTGGGGTCGCACGATACAATCTCTCTATTCCAATCAAAAGTTGCTCCCATCGTACGGAATTGTTCTCGCATTTTATCCATTTGGATATATGTCCAATTTTTTGGGTCAGCTCCAAGTTTTATGGCTGCATTTTCAGCGGGTAAACCAAAAGCATCGAAACCCATAGGATAAAGTACATTATATCCTTGCATTCTTTTGTATCGTGCAAAAATATCTGGTACAGCAAATGCATACCAATGACCCACATGTAAATCTCCTGATGGATAAGTAAATTCTACAAGTTGGTAATAATTCTCTCTATCTTTAACATTGTCTTCTACTTTATAAATACCAGATTTTTCCCATTCTTCCTGCCACTTTTTTTCTATGATTTTATGATCATAATTATTAAAATCTTTCACCTTCTCAGAAGTGTCCATATGTTTATTTTTCCACAAAAAACCTTATTTCGCAATAGAGTTTTGATAATACTTTTTTGTTACTTAGAATTTTTTGGATATGGTGGATAGAGTTCTGGATCTATTTCTCTTTCGAAACATGTCCTACCAACTTGGTGATCCCAAGATTCGTTCATTCCACCTCCAAAGTAAGGTTCTGTCATAGCTACATCCCGACTAGGCATTATCCCGTATTTAGGATTTTCTACAAAACCTTTTGGTGCAGGCAATTTAAATGTTGCACAAAGCTCAAATTTTTGGGTATCTAATTTATTATATTCATAAAATAAACCTTTTTGAAATTCTGGGTCTACAGGAAGATTAAAGTTTGAAATAGGATTTTTGAATTCTTCTAAACTCTCAGGTAACCTCTCTTTTTGTTGCCAAAAGTTTATGATTTGCCACTGTATAGACTGTAAATCTTCAACTCTTCTTTGGTCTAATCGGAGGTCTCTTTGTGAACCAGGTCCACCCATTACAATAAATCCATAAATTATAGAAAACAAAACTAAAATACAAGAAGCACTGACAAAGATTTTATTTTTATTCTTATTTACCAATGGCACATTAACTCCCAATTCTGAAAGATAGTAAAGTCCTACTACTTTTGCAGTAATCAGGACAGCTAGAACTTTGAGTATAAATCTGATAGTTATCTCTCCAGAGACGAAGTATCTAACCAATGTCACTAAGTCTATAACCACCATCAAGCTAGCTAAAAATACTATTAGATAGATAACCCATTTTTTTATTACATCATCCCAGTGAGATAAATGTGACTTAGTAGCTTTTAACCAAAAACGAGTAATGATCAAAAACACCGGGAACATAATAATGAGCAGTGCAATAGAAGATCGCATTTGATCATAACTAAAAGAATTATAGCCGTACTGGTATGTAGAAGTCAGAACGTCGGGCAAGGCATGATCAAGTGTTGCAAATAGCAAACTCAAAAATGCAGACGCAGATGCAATAAGAGAAATAATTAATCCTAATGATAGAAAGAAAAATTTGGGTGTAAGTTTGCGTGATTGTTCCATTTGTTTATTCTATCACTTTTTACGACCAATTACAGACTTCACAAATTCACTTATACTTGAGCCGACAGATTTCAGTCCTTTGACGAAAGCATTATGATGACCCATATGAGGAATAGTGTCAGTTTCCAAATACCAAATCTTGCCATGGTTATCAACAATGAAATCTGACTGAGAGAAGTCTTCTGCTCCTATATCTGTATGAAGCTTGCGAGCATATTCGGCTAACTGATCTTTTTCCTCTGGACGAAGTTTGGTTTCGTGATTGGCATGACCGTTAGACTTGCGCATATCGTGAGTCAATATTCCATTTCTTGGAGAATCTATTTCAACCACTGGAAGTGTGTACTGTTTTTGTCCACGAAAATCATCAATTACCCCGACAACAGCTTCACGTCCATAAATGTACTGTTCGACTATAAATGGTTCACTATGAGAGATACTTTCTTCAACAAATTGTGATAGTTCAAGTGGTGTAAATGCAAAATATGTTCGAACTGATGCTCCACCACGGAGAGGTTTGATCACCCAAGGTGGTGCCATGCGATGATAAATACTTTGTGTCACTTCTGTTACAGAATCGAATCTTTGTGGACTTATCATCATGACTTGTGGAGTTTTCATACCGAGAGCTTCAGCACGTCCTTTGGCGGAGAGTTTATTGTAAGATATAGCTGAGGCAAGTTGCCCAGAACCAACATACGGCATATCTATACCATCTAGCATTGCCTGTAAGCTACCATCTTCACCAAAATGTCCATGTACAGTATTCCAAACTATATCA
>JAYTQE010000024.1:0-12937 GCA_043746875.1 Minisyncoccota bacterium | reverse complement strand
TTGCTGTACTAGTATTTTCATACCCATCTGGAGTCCAATACTTTCCACTTACTTGTTTGCCACATACATTTTTAGTATATGATTTTTTCACAAATTTTTGATGATTAGAAGTGATAGTAGTGTCGTAGCCCTGATGATAAATATCAGGCATAGCTACAAACTTTTTTTCTACATTTGTGCAGCTTGAAAGGGCAATAATTATTACCAAAGAGAAAAATATTACTTGTTTCATTTTTTTTTATTTAATTTTTGAAGAAATTTATTTAGTTAACTATAGCATAAATATAATTATTTGTCAAATAAAAAACCTCCCTAGAATATAGAGAGGTTTCAATAAATTTATTTTAATTTCCCCAAATGATAGGGAGTAAATCTCCCTCATTTGCCCAGCACAGTACGGTTACCACTGTTGGTCTGTCAAACTGTACATTTCCAGTATAGAAAACAGCCATGCTGTTATCTACACCATATACAGGGGCACCATTATTATCTACTCCAAGTTTTACCTTGAAATTGATCTGATGAACCTTATTAGGTCCACCCGGTGCAATAATCCCAGTACGGTACTGTGCAGGTGCTCCAGTACCTTTGATAACGATTGGGGTGAAGGTTGGTACTCTGGTCCAATCCATACTAAGTATGGGGTCCATTTTAGAAGATTGTGCATTTATTGTATTGAAAGATATCAATACAATTATTAAAACGATTATTTTTTTCATTTTTTTTTATTTAATTTTTGAAGAATTGATTTTTGTATATTATAGCAGATTAATAGATAAAAGTCAATAGTAGTATATATCAATAAATAATAGGGAATTAAGATAGGTATGCTTGAAGAGTCTTCATTTATATAGTATGATTTTGCTACGTTGAATACATTGTGCTGGAGTGGCGGAATTGGTATACGCGCTAGTCTTAGGAACTAGTGCCGCAAGGCTTAGGAGTTCAAGTCTCCTCTCCAGCACAATGTATTTAGCAAGCTACTATTTTTATATCGCGCTTATAGCTCAGTCGGTAGAGCAGCTCCCTCTTAAGGAGACGGTCGCTGGTTCGAATCCAGCTAAGCGCACATTTTAGATAATCATATTACTGCAACTCTCGAGAGACGGTCGCTGGTTCGAATCCAGCTAAGCGCACAAAATAAAAAAGCTTACATTTTTTGTAAGCTTTTTTATTTTGTGCCCGGAGCGAGACTCGAACTCGCACGCTGTCTCCAACTGAGGATTTTAAGTCCTCTATGTCTACCATTCCATCATCCGGGCATTATTATTTTCCAAAATGTTTTTTTTAAACATGTGGGGAGACCTGGGCGAGAATCGAACTCGCGAATAATTCTTTTGCAGAGAATTGCCTTACCACTTGGCCACCAGGTCTTTTTTTTATCTAGTATCTTCTTTTAAAAGAGCTTCTATATTGTTGCGGGCTTTCTCTCCTTTGTCAATCAAAACATCAAGAAAGGGGATAGTACGCATATTTAAACCATTTTTTAATGCTGTTTTCATTTCCGGCCTTTTCCTTTTCAAGAAATTTAAAGCTGAATCTTCACCTGTTTCTGGAAGTACAGATAACATTATATTCGCTGCGCGTCCTTTTTCAAGTAATTCTATTCTTGTAATTGTTATTAATGCTGTTTTATTACTTTCACGCTCAATAAAAGAAGCAATTATTTCTTTTATTCTTTCTTCAATTTTTTCTTTACGTTGTTCATCCATATTATTTTTTTACCATTACAAAAGCTTCAAGTACATCACCTTGTGCTATATCATGTCTACAATCAACTAGTAAGCCACATTCTCCGCTCTGGATATCTTTTACTTTTTGTTTGGCTTGTTGTATTTCTATCACTGTCCCTGTTCCTATTGTGAAGTCTCTTCTTACTACACTAAATTTTATTCCCTGAATTATATTACCTGAATCAATTCTACAACCAAGGACTTGTCTATCTTTTGTTTTTGAAAAACATTTTAAAACTTTTGCTACACCAGAAATTTCTTTTATTTCTACTCTTGGTCTAAGTTTTTCTAATTCTATTTCTAACCATTCTGTTAATTTGTATATAATATTAAATGTTTGAACATTTACACCTACTTGTTCATTTAAGTCTCTTGCTCTATTATCCAAATCTGTATTAAATCCAATTATTATTGATTCTTTGTCAGACTGGGCTAGTCTTATATCTGATTCATTAATATTTCCTATACCTTTACCTATAATTTTTATATATAAACCCTCAACGTTTATTTTTTTTATTTCATTTTCAATTGCCTCAGCTGTTCCAAAAACATCAGTTTTTATTATTAAAGGAATTACTTTTACAGAAGAATCTATATTCTCAGCATTTTTTACACTGTCAAAAGAAAGGCTAGATATATATTTTTCAGCATCTTTTTTCTTTTCAAATACAACAATAGGTGTTCCAACTTCTGGAGATTGATCAAAGCCTACTAATTGAACAGGACTTCCAGGTGTAACTTCTTTAAGTATTTTCCCTTGGAAGTTTTCCATTATTCTTGTTGTTGCTAATGCTTTTCCAGCAACAACAAATTGTCCACTTTTTAAGACACCAGATTTGATAACTATGGTTGCAGTTATTCCACGTTTAGAATCCAATTTGCTTTCTATGACCACACCTTCAACTTTTCCAGATAAATCTGTTTTTATTTCTTCCATATCAGAAACTAGTATGAGTGTATCTAAGAGCTCTGTTATTCCTGCTCCAGTTTTTGCTGATATTGCAACCCACGGAATAATTCCTCCATATCCTTCCACTAGAATTTCCTGCTCAGCTAGCATTTGTTTTGTTTTTTCTATATTTGATTCAGGTTTGTCTATTTTATTTATAGCTACAATAAAATTAATTTTTGCATTCTTAATAGTTTTGATAGCTTCAATAGTTTGAGCTTTGACACCGTCTTCTGCTGATACTATAAGTACTGCTATATCTGCAGCTATAACACCTCTTTCTCTCATACCACTAAAAGCGGCATGACCAGGTGTATCAATAAATGTAATTTGACGTTCCTCTTTTTGATAGGGAATAGATATTTCGTAGGCACTTAAATGTTGAGTAATACCACCAGCTTCTCCTCCTACTACATTTGTTTTTCTTATATAATCAAGCAAGGTTGATTTTCCATGGTCTATATGACCCATAATAGCGACAATAGGTTTTGTTGTATTTGTTTTCATATGTTTAAAGATTTTGTAGCTATTTTTAATGCATCTTGCTCTTCTTCTGTTAGTGTAGTGTCAGATATTCCACGATTTATTTTTTTTGCATATATTCCAACATGGTTTCTATTTGTAATAACAGATAATATATAACCATCCTGATGTTCATCTATTAAACTTGTTGCGAAACTTTGTTCTCCGCCAATATCTTCGTAAGCGTTATATCTAATAAGTGAATATCCTCTAATACTTTTTTTTACTCTAGCATCTACTATATCCAAAGCTTTTTTGTGTATTTGAAGTGTTTCGTCGGTCTTAGCTGATTTTTCAGTAAGCCACGAAAGTGTTGCTTCTAGTGAGGAACCATTTTTTCCAGTCATAAATGTTTTAATCTTTTGATTAAGTTTTATGATCATTAGGAACAAAATTATTATGGCTAATATTAAACCAGCCATAACTATATATGTAATTAATGCTATACTGCCTAACATAGAATATACATTCTACGATATTTTATGATATTTTTCAAGTTATTAAAAATAAAAAAACGTACCTACCTAGATTATGCATCTAGTACACCAATTGATACAAAAATGTTAAAAATGGTTCCATTTTTAAATAAAATGAGTTTATTTGCTAATCCAAGTGCACTTCATAAAGAAGGTTTATTCGCGAGAGGTATTATTAATCAATCAAGAGAGCGTATAGCTAAAATTTTAGATATACAAAATGATGAAATACTTTTTACTAGTTCAGCAACAGAAAGTAATAATTTAGCCATTAATGGTTTAATAAAAAATTTTTTAGCAAAAGGTATAAAACCAAATGAGATAATTATATTTACGAGTGATTTAGAACACTCATCAATATCAGAAATTTTTAAAAAATTAAAAGATTCTGGAATACAAATAAATATTCTTAAATCAGAAAATGGAATAATAAACCCTAAAGATATTTCAGTTTCAGAAAATATAAAAGTTGTTATTGTGTCTGTTATATATGTAAATAATGAAATAGGTACAGTACAGCCAATAAACGAAATTTCAAAAAGAATCAGAAAATTAAACAAAGAAAATCCAGAAATTAAATTTATTTTTCACACAGATGCATCACAAGCTTCAGGTCATTTTTCATTAAGAATACCAAGTCTCGGTGTTGATATGATGACGCTAGGATCTACCAAGCTTTATTGTCAGAGAGGTATAGGTTTTTTGTATAAAAAAAGAAATTTATTAATAGATCCTATTTTTTACGGAGGAGGACAAGAAAATAATTTAAGACCATCAACAGAATCAACAAGTTTGATATATGATTTCTCTTATGCTCTTAAATATTCTCAAGATATAAAAGAAAAAGAAACAAAGAGAATTGCAGAGATTAAAGAATATTTTGAATCTGAAATAAAAAATAATTTTCCAAAGTTAAGTATAGTAGCAGAAAAATCTAATAGAAGCCCTCATATTTCTTTTATTGCAATTCCTAATTTTGATAGTGAATTAATGGTTTTAGAGCTTGATGCTCGTGGAGTAGCAGTATCTTCTAAGAGTGCATGCAAAAATGAAGAAGATAAAGAATTAGATATTATAAAAAATATATATGGGAAAGATTGGGGAGGAATCCGTTTTTCATTTGGCAGATTAACAAATAAAAAAGATATAAAAAAAACAATAAAAGAACTTAATTCTGTTTTAAAAAAATACTCTAGAATTTGATCATTTTTCGTGTTATATTCATCTTATATCCTGATATGATTACTTCAGTCTTGTCTGTTTTTCTGAATTTTTATTTAATTTAGGTTTACCAAATTATGATGCCACCACTAAATCAATTTACAACAAAAGCAAAAGAAGCTATTAAAAGGGCGCATGAACTGGCTATTGAACGTGGTCAAAATAGTGTTTCAACACTTCATTTATTGGCATCTCTTTTAGTACAAGAGGATTCAAATATAATTGCATTATTGGAAAGATTAGATTTAGATACTATTTTATTAACAGACTCAGTTTTAGAAAATATTGAAACTACCGACAGTCAAACAACAGTAGCTCCTTCTTATCAAATGTTTTTAACAGCTGATTTAGCTCAAGTTATTGAAGTTGCACTTAAGGTTGCGGCCGAATTAAAAGATAACTTTGTTTCGACAGAGCATCTTTTTATTGCGCTTCTTGATGTTTCAAATCAAAGCTCCGAATTATTATCACGTTTTAAGATAGAAAGAGACGCATTAATTTCTGCTGTATTGGAATATAGAACAAATAAAAATCCTGATATGAGATCTGATAAAAAATTTCGTATGCTTTCTAAATTTACACGAAATTTAACCAAACTTGCAAAAGAAGATAAGCTTGATCCTGTAATAGGAAGAGATAAAGAAATTATGCGCATAATGCAAATACTTTCTCGTCGTACAAAAAATAATCCTATCTTAATAGGAGAACCAGGGACAGGTAAAACTGCAGTAGTTGAGGGTCTTGCTAATCGTATTGCCAAAGGTGACGTATCAGAATCATTAAAAGACAAAGAAATAGTATCTCTTGATATTGGGTCATTAATTGCTGGTACAAAATATAGGGGAGAATTTGAAGAAAGATTAAAATCTATTCTAAAAGAAATAGAAAGAGCTGATGGAAAAGTTATTCTTTTTATTGACGAAATACACAATATCGTAGGAGCAGGAGCTGTAGATGGTATGGGAGATATGGCTCAATTATTAAAACCTGCTCTTGCAAGAGGAGAACTTCGTGCTGTAGGAGCAACAACTATAAAAGAATATCAAAAACATATTGAAAAAGATCAGGCCCTTGCTAGACGTTTTCAACCTGTTTATATAGAAGAGCCTAGTCCAGAGGATACTATAGCAATTCTAAGAGGACTTAAAGAAAAGTATGAACTTTATCACGGAGTAAGAATTACTGATGATGCTATAATTTCTGCTGTAACTCTTTCTACTCGATATATAACAAATAGATTTCTTCCAGACAAAGCTGTAGATCTTCTTGATGAAGCATGCTCAGCTCTTCGTATGACTCTTGAGAATAAACCAGCATTACTAGAGGAAGCTCATCGTAAGATTATGCGTCTTGAAATAGAAAGAGAGGCACTTAAGAAAGACATAGAACAAGATATTAGTAGTAAAATTTCAAAACAACGTGTCAAAGATATAGAGATTGAAATAGCAAATATAAATGAAAAAACAAAAGAATTAGAACTTAAATGGCGTACAGAAAAAGGATTATTACAAGATATTGGTAAGATAAAAAAAGATTTAGAAACTTTGCGTTTAGAGGCTGAAAATGCTGAATCAAGAGTAGATTTAGGTAGAGCTGCAGAAATTCGTTATGGACATCTTCCAACATTACAAAAAGAATTGGAGTCTAAACTTAGTAGATTAAAGAAAATGCAAAAATCCCGTAGGGTTTTGAAGGAGGAAATTAATGAAGAAGACATAGCTGAAGTTGTTTCTAAATGGACAAGTCTTCCTTTGACAAAAATGTTGGAAGAAGAAAGAGAAAAATTAATTAAAATAGAAGATGCTTTAGCAAAAAGAGTAGTTGGACAAAAAGAAGCTATAGATAAGATAGCTCAAGTTATTAGACGTAGTCGTGCTGGCATAGGAGACCCTAATAGACCTATTGGATCTTTCTTATTTCTCGGACCTACAGGTGTTGGTAAAACAGAATTAACAAAAGCTTTAACAGAGTTTATGTTCAATGATGAAAAATCTCTTATAAGGGTTGATATGAGTGAATACATGGAAAGACACAGTGTTTCAAAACTCATAGGCTCACCACCAGGATATATTGGGCATGACGAATCTGGTCAACTTACTGAAGCCGTTAGGCATCGTCCTTACTCAGTTGTTTTATTTGATGAAATAGAAAAAGCTCATCCAGAAGTTTTTAATGTATTACTTCAAGTACTAGATGATGGAAGACTTACTGATAATAAAGGTAGAGTAGTTAATTTTAAGAATACTATTATTATCATGACTTCAAATATAGGTAGTCAGTTTATTGAAAAAATGGAAACAATAGGATTTCATGCAAATAATACTGAAGTTGAATATAATAATATGAAAGAAAAGGTTCAAGATTCTCTTAAAGATTATTTTAGGCCTGAATTTATTAATCGCATTGACGAAATAATTGTTTTTGATATTCTTATTGAGCCAGCGATTAAAGATATTGTAAGTCTGAGAATAAGTACTGTTCTTTCTCGTTTGAAAGAAAAAGGAATTACAGTAAATGTATTTGATGACGTACTTTCATATTTGGCACGTCTCGGTTATAATCCTCATTACGGGGCTCGACCTCTCAATCGACTTATTCAAACAAAAATTTTGAATCCGATTGCGACTCGTATAATCTCTCGTACTATTAATGAGGGAGATACGGTCGATGTTTCTATGAATGGTGATGATGTTATTGTTACTAATCAAAATATAAAAAAGAAACGTATTAGTTCTTTAAAGAAAGTAAACACTGACATTAAAAATGTAGTGTAATCTTTGAAAATAAACTTCTATTTTAATAATAGAAGCTATGCGTCGGTGGTAGAGTGGTCAATTACAACAGACTGTAAATCTGTCGCCTTCGGGCTACGAAGGTTCAAATCCTTCCCGGCGCACAATCAAAAAACTTCACTTATGTGAGGTTTTTTGATTGTTTTTATTCAAATAGAAATTGTATATACTCCAATCTATATTTGTGGTATTTTGTACATTATGAAAGAAGACAAAATATATTTATACGGTAAGCATGCACTTCGTGAGGCTTTGATGTCTAATGCTCGTATTATAAAGAAAGTTTTTTTAAGTCCAAGTGCAAGTGAGAATCCAGATGTATTTAATTTGATGAAAGAATATAAAATTACTCCTTCTATTACTAAGGGTTCATCTGGTAAAACAAGTGAAGATGCAGTTCACCAAGGAGTCATTGCTGAAATTGCAATATCTGAACTATATACACCATTTGAAGATGTACTTGATCTATTAAAAAAGGAAGATAATCCTATGGTAGTAATACTTGATGAATTACAAGACCCTCACAATGTTGGAGCAATTATACGAACAGCCGTAGCTTTTGGTGCAAAAGCAATTTTCTTACCAGAACATAATCAAGCTCCAATTACAGGTGTTGTTATTAAAACTTCAGCAGGTATGGTATTTCGGATACCAATAGTTCGTATTGGTAATGTTAATCAAACAATACGTAAATTGAAAGATAATAATTTTTGGATTTATGGACTTTTGATGGACGGTGATACATCTCTTAAAGATGCGAAATTTGATACCCCAACAGTTGTAATAATAGGTAATGAGTCAGAAGGTATAAGACAAAAGACACTTGAACTTTGTGATGTAAAATTGTCTATCCATATGACAGAAAATTGTGAATCATTAAATGCTTCTGTTGCTGCTTCTGTTGTTTTGTATGAATACTTTAGAAATTTTAAGAAATAAAAAATAACCCCCTTATTTTAGGAGGTTGTAGGTTATTTTTTTGTAGGTTTGTTTAAAAATTCTTTTGCTTGTTTTACAGAATAATCATGAGTTTTTTTTGATACCCAAAACAATATAATAGCTATAAATATAAAAGAAATATAAATATTATTTATTATATTAGTAATAAATATAGTACATGATATTTGTGTTATTAGTATAGAAAAAACAAAAAATATCATAGAGTATTTACCTAAATTTTCAGTTCTTAGTGTTTTTAAATATCCATATTGTCCAATCATGATAATACTAAGTAAACAAAAAGATACTGAAATCCCAAAAGAATGATTTTGAAAGAGCGATTTTATTATTTCCATAGTTAATATTTTTTACTACTTTATATTAAAAATAAATTTTGTCAAAACCTACTTTATTTTGCTATGATGCGTTTATGAATACAAAAGTAGTCACTAGATTTGCTCCAAGTCCTACGGGGCATATGCACGTAGGTAGTTATCGTACTGCTTTTTTTTCATATTTATTTGCAAAAAAGCACGGAGGTAAATTCATTTTAAGAATAGAAGATACTGATAAAGATAGATCAAAAGCAGAGTATACTGATGAAATTTTAAGAGTTTTTGAAAAAATTGGAATTTCTTATGATGAAAAATATATTCAATCAGAACAAATAGGAAGGCATAAAGAATTATTGCAAAAACTGATAGATGAAAAAAAAGCTTATATATCAAGAGAGGAAGCTAAAGATGGTAGTGGCACAATAAAAGATGTAATTCGTTTTCATAATCCAAATAAAGTTGTGGTTTTTGAAGACATAATTCGTGGGTCAATAAGTACAGATACAACAGATTTAGGTGATTTTGTTATCGCTAAAAATATTAATGAACCACTTTTTCATTTTGTTGTAGTTGTAGATGATTATGATGAGGGGATAACTCATATAATTCGTGCAGAAGAACATATTGCAAATACTCCAAGACAAATACTTATTTATGAAGCATTAGGTTTTACGATTCCACAATACGCTCATTTACCATTGGTTTTGGCTCCTGATAAAACAAAAATGTCTAAAAGAAAAAGAGCGATACCTGTAGTTGATTATTTAGAGATGGGTTATTTGCCAGGGGCTCTTTTAAATACAATATGTATGTGTGGTTGGAATCCAGGAACAGATCAGGAAATTTTTTCTAAAGAAGAGCTTGAAAATATTTTTGATCTAGATAAGATTCAAAAATCCGGAGCAGTATTTAATGAAGAAAAATTAAATTGGTTTAATAGGGAATATTTAAAAATGCTCAAAACAGAAGAATTTTGGGAATTGGCATATAATTATTTACCAAAAAATAAGGATTATTTAAATAATTCAGATAATACTAAAAATATTTTAAATAAAATAGAAAATATAATTCGTAATAAGATTGATAAATTTTCAGATATAAATTTTCTTTTTGAAAAAGGAGAATTTGATTATTTTTTTGAAAAACCAAATGTTGATATTTCTATACTAAGTAATAAAGATCAAAATATTGATGATGCTCGAAATAATATAAAAGAAATCATTAAATTATTAAATAATAATAATGTTTGGGATTATGAATCTATTAAATCAAGTTTATGGGAATTCGCAGAAGAAAAAGGTAAAGGTAATGTTCTTTGGCCTATGAGAGTTGCCCTTTCAGGTAAAGATAAATCTCCTGACCCTTTTGAAATTGCTTTCATATTAGGAAAATCTGAATCAATCGAAAGATTAAATAATATTTTATAAAAAATAAAACACCTTTATGTAAAGGTGTTTTATTCATCTTTTATTTAGAGGATAGTTTATGCAGATATTTCTTCTGAAGATTCAGATGATTCTTCAGATTCTGGAGCTACTTCAGGAGATGAACAGTTACCACAATTTTCTAAACCTTCTGGTAGATCTGATCCACATTCACACTTTTTTGTTTCTTCTTCGTTCATATATTTGAATTTATTATATTAATAATAATTTAGTATACATAAATAAACACATCTTGTAAAGATCTAAAAGTCCTGATACAATTTTGCTATAAATACAAAAATTCATAATTTTGACGTTATCGTCGTTGGAGGAGGAGCATCTGGAATGATGGCGGCTGGAACAGCAGGTAATAGAGGTAAAAAAGTACTACTTTTAGAAAAAAATAATATTTTAGGTAAAAAATTAAATATTACAGGAGGAGGAAGATGTAATATAACAAATGCAGAATACAATATAAGAGAATTTATTAAGCATTATGGTAAAGCTGAACATTTTTTATACTCAGCTTTTTCTCAATTTGGAGTTGAAGAAACCTTTAATTTTTTTGAATCAAAAGGGTTACCCCTAGTTGTTCAAGCAAGAAAAAGAGCTTTTCCTCATACAGAAAAATCTATTGATGTTTGCAATGTAATGAAAAAATATATTAAAGATGTAAACGTATCTGTTAAAACAGGAGTCAATGTAAATAAAATATCAATAAAAGATAATAAAATTTTAGGAATAATATCAGGATCTGATATTTATACCGCTGATTCTTATATCTTAGCCACAGGAGGAATGTCTCATCCTGAAACTGGATCTACAGGTGATGGATTTAAATGGCTTGAAGCTATTGGTCATAGTGTTAAGCAATCAAGTCCAACAATTGTTCCTATAGCAACAAAAGAAAACTGGTCAAAAGTCCTTTCAGGAGTTTCATTATCTTTCATGAAGATTACCTTTTTTATCGATAATAAAAAATCATTTAGTAAGAAAGGTAAAATACTTTTTACCCATTTTGGGCTTTCTGGACCATTAATATTAAATTCCTCTAGTACAATATCAGACTTACTACAAAGTGGAGGTAGGGTAACAGCTACTATCGATGCTTTTCCTGACACAGAAATAAATCTTTTAGAAGAAAGAATAATTAAGTTTTTTGATAAAAATAAAAACAAAAAATTAAAAAATGTATTACCATTGATCTCTCCAGAAGGTATTTCTCCTGGAATAGAATTACTTTTATCTGATATCGAAATCGATACAAAAGTTCACAGTATTACAAAAGATCAACGTAAAAAAATTGTAAATTTATTAAAAGCACTTCCGTTAACAGTAGATCATCTTATGGGTTATGATAGGGCAGTTGTAGCAGATGGAGGTGTAAACCTTGAAGAGATAGATACTAAAACAATGCGAAGTAGAATTTTTGATAATTTATATATAACAGGTGACTTATTAAATATTAATCGTCCGTCTGGAGGGTATTCGCTTCAATTATGTTGGACAACAGGTTATATTGCCGGAATTAATGTATAAAAATAATTTATATCCAATAGCTTTTTTATAGTAAGGTATAATATTATTATGAGTTCAAAAATAATTTATTTTATTCGTCATGGAGAAACAGAGTTGAATGCTTTAAATATTAGACAAGGACCAGATGGACCTCTTAGCCAAAAAGGAAGGGAGCAAGTATTAGAGGTGGCAAAAAAATTTCCCAAAATAAAAGGGAGACCTGAGGTAATAATTTCTAGTCCTTTCCAAAGAGCAAGAGAAACTTCAGATATTATTGCCAAAGAGCTTGATATGAGTGTTGAGTACTGTGATCTTTTAATTGAAAGAAAAAATCCTACAGAAATTGTTGGACATTCAGGTAAAGAGGAATCAGTTGCTCATATTGTAGATATTATAGATAAAAGTTTTCATGATGATGATTTAAGATATTCAGATGAAGAAAATTTTGTAGACTTAAAAGATAGAGCAAGAAATTTATTAACTTATATTAAAAAAAGAAAAGAATCTCAAATTATAATGGTTACTCATGGAATTTTTTTGAAAATGATTGCATCTTATATTATTTTTGATAATAAATTAACTTCGTCACAATATAATAATCTTAGCTTTTTGAATCCAATGGACAATGCAGGACTTACTATTTGTAAATATAGCTCTTCTTTTTTTAAAAAAGATAAGTGGAATATTTTAGTATGGAATAATAAGTCTAAAGAAAATACATAATATTGACTGATAGATTAGATAGTTAAGTCTTAATTTACTTGTTTTTTTTATGATATAATAGTACATATGGCAAAAGGAAATGACAGTCGACGAAAGGAGACAAAAAAGACAAAAAAAGTTCAAAAATAGTATTTAGGTTATTTTAAAACCTTTATATTAATTTATTAGTTAAGTAGTTTTTATTTTTTATGACTATAATATTTTTTATTGGAAGATTAATTTTAGGAGCTTTTTTCTTATTTAATGGTTATAACCATTTTAAAAACCATAAAAACCTGGCAATTTATGCTGAAATAAAAAAAGTA
>JAYTQE010000023.1:0-9961 GCA_043746875.1 Minisyncoccota bacterium | reverse complement strand
GTTGCTATCAAATCAGAAGGTGTCGCTGTGCGTAATTCCACTGAAAAGAATAAGAAAATAGTTTTCTTTTCTCATGATGAATGGAAGGCCTTCACTGCTGGTGTTAAAGGTGGGGAATTTGAAAGTACATACTAATAATTTGCCAACTTATCGAAGTGTAGGTTTTCTAAGAAAATCTACACTTTTTAATTTAAAAACAAATGAAAAAAATATACATACTTCCTGGATATGAAGAAACAACCAAAAGAAGATCTTATCAAAAACTTAGATTTTTACTACAACAAAAAGGTTATGAGGTTGTTTTTAAAAATATAGATTGGAAGACAAATTTAACTAAACAAATTTTTGAGATAGAAAAAGATTCTATTGTATTTGGATTTTCCCTAGGTGCAGTTCTTGCTCGTCTGATTGTACAGAAATATATTTGTAAACATGTTATATTGGGTTCAATAACTATTCTGAGTGATTTTAAAAAAGGAGAAAATAGAGAGGCTCTTATTGACTTATTAGGTTTAGACTTTGTAAATGATATAAGAGACTACCTTAAACCAAAACATAAGGCCTTAAAACAAACAATTATGTACGGAGATAAAGAAGGGGAAGATATGGCAGATATTTTTGTTAAAAATACAGAACATGAACTAACTGACGAATATTTGAAAGAAATTGTAAAAGCAATAGAAAATTAATATTCTAAGGGTAAGTATTAAATAAAATAGTTCTAATATCGTCTTATATGGACAGTAAATACTAATGATTAGAACTTTTGATATAATAAATATCTATGTATAGAAAAGGTGTTTCAGCTTTAATCATTAACAAAAAAGAAGAGTTCTTACTAGTGAACTTAGAATCTTTTGAGACCAAATATTTTGCAATTCCTGGTGGAGGACTAGAAGGTGAAGAAACCTTAGAAGACGCTGTATATAGAGAAATACAAGAAGAACTTGGTATAGAAAAAGGTTTACTTACAGTTATAGGTAAAAGTGATAATCCTCTAAGATTTAGATTTAAGGTAATTAAATTGAGTCGAAATGGTAATGAATATGAAGGATCAGAAAAGTATTTCTTCGGGTTTAAGTTTACTGGTGTGGATGATTTGATAAAACTTCCAAAAGGCGAAGTAAGGTCTTATAAATGGGTTTCTTATTCTGATTTAGATAAATATTTACTTTTCGAAAATCAATTAAAAGAGACTTCAGAAAAGATAGTTGAAGTTTTTTCTTTTATACAAGAATCAAAGTTCTAATGTCGTCTTATACGGACAGTAATAAATTTTTGTTATAATTTAGATAATATGAAAATAATTACCCTAAATACTTGGGGAGGAAGATTCAAAGAATCCTTTGAGGGATTTTTGAAAAAATCAAAAGATATTGATATTTTTTGTTTTCAAGAAGTTTATGATAGTGCTCATGGTAAGGATAAATTTAATACTTTAAATAACAATTTTGACTTACTTGAAGATATAAAGTCCATATTAGATGGGTATGACTTTATTTATAATCCTCATTTGGGGGATTGGTGGGGACTTGCTATTTTTTATAAAAAAAATCTTTCTATAAAAGAAAATGGTGAAGAATTCGTTCACAAAGAAAAGGGTTACAATATAGAAAAAGAAAAAATAGGTCATACTGCAAAAAATATTCAATACGCAGTCTTTAATGATGGAAATAAGGATATAGTAATTATAAATTTTCATGGACTTTGGAATGGACAAGGCAAAGATGATACAGAAGATAGATTGAGACAGTCAGAAAATATTGTGAATTTTATAAAAGATTTAAAAGATCCATATGTTCTTTGTGGAGATTTCAACTTACTACCAGAAACTAAAAGTTTGAAAATGATAGAAGAAAAACTTGATGCTAAAAATTTGATAAAAGAATATGGCGTCACTTCTACTAGAACATCTTTTTATAATAAAGAGATAAGATATGCAGACTATGTTTTTCTTAGTAAAGATCTAAAAATTCTTGATTTCAAAGTTCTTCCAGATGAAGTTTCTGATCATTCACCTTTATACCTTGAAATAAAATAGAAATTTAATTAGCAAGGACTGTCCTTGCTAATTAAATGCCAGCAGTTATATGAGATAAATTGAGACAATTAAATTATTCATATTTATCTAATGTATCTTTTGGATGAATTGTTGTTTTGAAATATTTTTGAAATTTTTCTTAGAAAGCTTATAAAAATGATAAAATATAACTGTGAAAAGTACTCATCCAAATATTTTGAATAGTTCCTCTGAAAAAACTATAAAAAATAATTACATAATTAAATCAGAAGTTTTTCTTTACCCTGGTATGACAGGTTGGCACTTTATTTCTATACCCAAGAAACAATCTGAAGAAATCAAAAAAAGTTTTGGTAATTTATCTAGAGGGTGGGGTAGTTTACCTATTATAGTAACTATTGGTAAAACAAAATGGAAAACATCAATATTTCCTGACAAAAAATCTGGCACATATCTTTTGCCTCTTAAAGCAGAGATAAGAAAAATAGAAAATATCTATTCAGGCGATATAATTAGTTTTTCAATTAAAATACAAGTTTAATAAAAATATCTTAATTAGTAACTTAACTTATTTTTTATTATTTTGGATTCTTAATATTTGCTTGTTTTTTCTGAGTAAATGCCGAGCTGACATTTTGGTAGTTTTATTTTTTCTATCAAGAACTGTTTGAATAGTTTTTTGAACTTTTATTTTAAATTCAGGATCTTCTTTGTAATATTGATATAAAGAAGATCTACTAATTTGAGATCGATCACAAGAATTTCTAATATCCCATCCAGCTTTGATATTTTTGATTAAAATGTTTCTCTTTTCAATAGGAAGCATGTATATATTATATCATTATGAATTTTTATATTTTCTATTTTAAATATAGAAAAAATATGTTATAATATTAAAGATATAAATTTACTAATTAAAAAATACTATGAAAGAATTTAAACAATTTTTATTAAGAGGAAATGTAGTAGATTTAGCAGTTGGTGTGGTTATTGGTTCTGCTTTTGGAACAATAGTTTCAGCTCTTGTTTCTGATTTATTAACACCACTTATAGCAGCTATCGCAAAGATACCTGATTTTTCAGCTTTTTCATTTACAATAAATGGAAGCCAGTTTATGATTGGTCACTTTATTAATTCAGTTATTTCATTTGCTATGGTTGCAAGTGCAATATTCTTTTTTGTTGTTAAGCCAATGAATATGTTAATTGCAAAATCTCGCAAAGAGCCACCAGCTGATCCTACAACTAAGAAATGCACAGAGTGTTTAAGTGAAATTCTTATTGACGCAAAAAGATGTTCTCATTGCGCTCAAATTGTAAATTAAAATATTTTATTGTTTATCTTTAAAATAATTAGACCCAACAATATTTTGCTGGGTCTAATAGTTATTTTCTTCTTTTTCTAAAAGTTATTTTCTTCTTTTTCTGATGCAACCTTTTAGGTTTGGTATCACCTAAAGAAATTTCTTTTTGAAATAGATTAAATTCATCAATAGCTTCATAAGTTTTCTTTCGAATCTTACCAGCTCTTTCATAGAATTTAATACTAATGGGGATTACTCCATATTTCATAAGTTCATATTTTTCATCGTCTCTTATGAAATAAGATTTAATTTGAATCCTTAAATTTGCAACACCACCTATTCTTATTATTAGAGCATCTGTTTTTTGAAAAAAATCCTCGTGCTCTTCTGCTGGTACCACAGATACCATCCAGTCTGGATGATATTTGGGATCTTTCCATGCTTGAATAAATGCTTTTTCAGCAAATATACCTCTATCTTTAGAAGTCATAATTTTTGGTAAAGTAATTCCAAAAAAAGTTTTCTCTTCTGACATTTTTACCTCCTTTTTATTTTTTTTATATAATAGAACTTATCTTAATATATGTCAAGCTTAAATTTTAAGAGATGATATTTCTGTATTATTTAATAATCGGGAATTTCCTGGTTTCATTTTTTCTATTTTCAGATTTCCAATTTGGATACGGATAAGAGATTCAATAGTTAATTTGCAAGCATCACACATACGACGAATTTGATGTTTCCGACCTTCTTTTAAAGATATGGTAAAAGATTTTCTTGTAATACGATTTGTTTTTGCTGGCTTAGTTATTATTTTATCTAAAATTATACCTTGGGACATTTTTCTTAAACTTTCATCTGTAGCAAATTCTCTAGTATTAACTAAATATATTTTTTCAATATTAGAATTTATCTTTGTTAAAGACTTGGTTAAGATTCCATCATTTGTGAGAATTATCAACCCTTCAGATTCTTTATCGAGTCTACCTATAGGTGAAAGATGTTTATATTGAGGAAATAATTTATGTATGTCTTTTGTAGTGGTATTTGTTGCGCTAGTTTCAATACCTCTAGGTTTATATAATAATATAGCTTCTTTTTTTTCTAAAGAATTAGATTCGACAACGATAAGGTCGTTTTTTTTATTTATACCATGTCCAGGATTTTTGATAATAAGACCATTTACTTTGACTAATCCTTTGAGTATTAAAGATTTTGCTTCACGTCTTGATGCTAAACCAAGGTGAGCCATGATCTTTTCTAAACGTTCTAATCCTGGTTTGAGTGTTGAATTATCTTTCATAAAAATAAAGTGTAGCACACTTATTTATGTCTAAAAATTGTAAATACTTATTTATAAGTAGTTATTTGTAATAAATTTTGTTAGTATCAGATTATGTCAAATACACTCATTAAGTCATCAAATTTTATTAAAAGCGCTATTGATATAGAAGGAGCTTTTGAAAAAGAATTTCCACATGTAGCATTTATAGGAAGATCAAATGTTGGTAAATCTAGTACTATCAATGCATTAACTAAAAACAAAGGCCTCGCTAAGACAAGTTCGCTCCCTGGTAGAACACGACAAATAAACCTCTTTCTTATAAATAATAAGTATTATTTTGTAGATTTACCTGGTTATGGATATAGCAAAATGAGTAATTCAAAACGTGATGATATTACAGATATGATAGATAGTTATTTATTTAATAAAAAATATAATCAGCTTAAGGTAGTCTTAATTATAGACGCTTTTGTTGGATTTACGGATAATGACATGGAAATGTTACAAGCATTAGAGCAAAACAAAAAAGAAATAATAGTTATAGCAAATAAAATAGATAGAATAAAACCTTCTCAGAAAGTACTCCAAATTAAAAAAATAAAAGAAACAATAGGATCTCATAAATTATTTTTTTATTCAGCAGAAAAACAGATAGGGTTAAATGAAATAATTCAAGAAATATTCAGATAAAAATTTATTTGCTATATTGAATAGTATGAAAAATTATTTTGGAACAGATAAACTGTATTGGTCTCTTGATAGTAATAAAGTAGTTGAAGATTTTGCTACTAGACTGTCAGGATTAAACAGTCAGGAAGTAGAAAAAAGATTAAATGATTTTGGAAAAAATATTTTTAAAAATAAAGATAAAAAAAGTTCTTTTTCTATTTTTTTAAAACAGTTTGCAAGCCCATTGATATTTATTTTAATAGCAGCTTTTATATTAACCTTTATTCTTAATGAGTGGATTGAAGTAATAGTAATAGGGTTAGCAATTGGTGTAAATATAGGACTTGGATTTTATAGAGAATATCATGCAGAAAATACTATAGAAAAATTAAGTAATTTTATTAAAGACAAAGCAAGAGTTGTAAGAGATGGAATTGAACAAGAGATAGACTCTGAATTTGTTGTTCCAGGAGATATTTTAAAAATTTCTTATGGAAATAGAATTCCAGCTGACGCTAGGATCCTTGATTTAAATAATCTTAAAATAGATGAAGCTGTACTAACAGGAGAGTCACTTCCTGTAGAAAAGAATAAAGAAAGTATTCCCATAGGTAGTTCTATAGCAGAAAGGAAAAACATGGTCCACGCAGGTACTTTAGTGGTAGAAGGTTTCGCTACTGTAATAGTTGTTGAAACTGGAAATAAAACACAAATAGGTCTTATTGCTTCTCTTGTCTCAAAAACATCTAGGGCCGAAACTCCAATACAAAAAGGAATTTCAAAAATTGCATGGGTTATTTTTGGAGTAGTTATTTTTATTGTTATTGGTATTTTTATATTAGGTATTTCAAGAGGACAATCAAGTATAGATATGCTTATACTAGCTGCCGCTGTTTCTGTGGGGGCTGTTCCAGAATCTCTTCCTATTGCTCTGACAGTTATATTGTCGATAGGAGCTGAGCGTATAGCTAATAAAAAAGGTATCACAAGAAATCTTGTTGCAGCGGAAACACTAGGTTCAACCAGTTTAATCATGACAGATAAAACAGGAACATTAACAGAAGCAAATATGAAACTAATTGGATCTTATAGAATATCAGAGATTCTACAAGATAAAATTGTTACAGGATTAGAATCTGAAGATATTAGTATCCTTAAGTTCGCACTTCAAAATGTTGATGTTTTGGTTGAAAATCAACAAGATAATGAAAAAAATTGGACATTTAAAGGTAAACCTTTTGAAGTTAATATTGTTAAGACCGCTCAAAGC
Source organism: Minisyncoccota bacterium (assembly GCA_043746875.1). GTDB lineage: Bacteria > Patescibacteriota > Minisyncoccia > Phycocordibacterales > UBA9973 > UBA4124. Next base: position 3,413 of record JAYTQE010000023.1, on the reverse strand, counting down.
TTAGGATTGGATATTAAGCATTTAATTAATAGAGATATATCTAAAATATCTATTCCATTTAATTCAACACATAAATTTTCTGTTTCAAACAATAACGAATCATCAGTAATTATGGGGGCCCCAGATGTATTATTGAATCTTTCAAAAATGACACTTGAAAATTATCAAAAAATAGAAAACTGGATTTTAAAAGCAAGTTCAGAAGGTCAAAGGCTTATAGCTATAGCATCTATTAATAATAAAAATATTTCTAAGATAGAAGATGTTTCTGAGATAGTCCTAGAGGGGATATTAGCTTTTAATGATCCACTTAGGAAAGGTGTAGCTAAATCAATAAAAGATATTGAAAATTCAGGTGTTAGAGTTGTTATGATTACAGGCGATCTTAAAGGAACCGCTATTTCAGTAGCCAAAGATTTGGGATGGGAAGTAAATGATTCAAATGTTATTACTGGTAAAGAATTAAAAGAATTAACTGATCAAGATTTATTAAAATTATTACCAACTTTAAAATTATTTACTAGGGTTACACCAGAAGATAAATTGAGAGTTGGGAATCTATATAGATCTTTAGGAGAAGTGGTAGCTATGACAGGGGATGGTGTTAATGACGCTCCTGCTCTTAAAGCTATGGATATAGGAATAGCTGTTGGGTCAGGTAGTGATGTCGCTAAAAGTGCCTCTGATCTAGTTCTTTTAAATGATAGTTTTGAAACAATAAGTTCTGCTATTATTGAAGGAAGACGCATACTTTCAAATATTAGAAAAACTTTTGTTTATTTAATGTCAAACTCTTTAGACGAAGTTTTTGTTATAGGAGGATCATTAATCGTAGGAATCGCACTACCCATTAATGCTCTTCAGATAATATGGGTAAATTTGTTTACAGGATCATTACCAGCTCTTGCTTTTGCTTATGATGAGGATTTTGATCATAAAAGATCCAATAAAGACACAAATAGATCATTGTTTACCAAACCCCTAACCTTTTTGACGTTCGGTGTTGGGACAGTAAGTTCTTTTCTTTTGTTTTTAATGTATTATATTTTTATTAAATTAGGGGTTGAAATTGGTGTAGCTAGATCAGTATTTTTTGTTTGCTTTGCTTCATATATATTAGCAGTAGCATATTCATTTAGAAGTTTACATAAACCTCTGTTTAGTTACTCTATTTTTTCAAATAGAAAATTAAATATAAGTATCTTAATAGCATTTAGCATTCTTATTATTACTATGTTGTCACCATTTATGCGTAAACTTTTTGAATTAGCTCCACTTCCAAAAGTTTGGCTGATATTTGTATTAGGTTGGATTTTACTTAATGTTCTTTTAGTGGAGGGAGCAAAGTATCTATTTAGAAGACCAAAATTTATAAGATAAATTAATTATATTGTCAATATATAAAAATACTATCTCTATAGACAAATAGGTGTTATAATCAAAATTATGATAATAGAAAAAAAAGTAAATTCAGCATTTATGAAGCCAATGAATATTAGCCCAGAACTTGCTGCAGTTGTAGGTTCAGGACCAATGCCAAGAAGTGAAGTCGTAAAAGCTTTATGGGTGTATATTAAAAAAAATAATCTTCAAGATCCAAATGCTAAGCGAAACATATTAGCTGATGATAATTTGAAAAAAGTTTTTGGTGGTAAAGATATGGTAAATATGTTTGAGATGACTAAGCTTGTTTCTAAACATCTTTCTTAATTTAATAAACAAAAAAAATCCCCTTAGGGGATTTTTTTTGTAATATAGTTAAGATATTGCAAAAAAATAAATTTACCTTATAATTCAAAAGCTATAATTTTTTAGTATTTTAGACTAAAAAAATTATAAGGGCCCTTAGCTCAGCTGGTAGAGCAGTACTTTTGCAAAGTAAAGGTCAGGAGTTCGACTCTCCTAGGGTCCACAAAAAATCTAAATAAATATTATAATAATTTTAATATAAATAAAAATATAGTATGGAAAAAATAATAGAAAAATTAATAACAATACCAAATGCTCTTTCTCATATAGAACATATTCGTAGTATGGTACATTCAATGGGGAATAATGATTATGAATTTTCAGAATTGGATCAAATTAAATTAAGTCTTGAACAAGGTAATATCTCGCCAGAAATAGCTATAGAAAAAGCAGATAATGTTAAGAATTCAAAACTTAGTAGGTAGTCTCATGAACAAAAAAAGTTTTAGAGATAGAGTAAGAGAAATTGTAAAAAAAATTCCAAAAGGATCAACAATGAGTTACAAACAAGTAGCAGAAGTTGCTGGAAATCCAGGAGCTGCCCGTGCAGTTGGATCAATTATGAAAAATAACTTTGATAAAAATATTCCCTGCCATAGAGTTATTAGATCTAATGGTGAAGTTGGGGAATATAATAGAGGAGGTACTCTAAAAAAGATGGATATTTTAAAAAAAGAAAAAGCTTTTTATATACAAAAAGTGATATAATTATTATATGAATATTTATAAAAAAATTAGTGTTATTGTATTTTTTTTATTCTTTTTATTAAATAGTAATATTTTTGCTCAATCAAATAGTGTATGGTTCTATCCACTAGATGCAAAAATAGGGGATGATATTGTATTAAATACTTTTGTTTTAAACAATACAGTTCAAGACGCTACTATTACTGTTTTATTTAGTAATTTGGGTAAAGAAATAGGATCTCAAACATTAGTCGTTAAAAAAGGAACAGGCTCTATTTTTAGTACAAATATGAAAATGCCTATGGAGAAAATAGCTGTAGATATTTCTGTAAAAAGTGCAACGTATGAAGATGTAAAAAATATAAAAAGCTTAGAAGGTAAGATTGGTAGTTTAGATGTGGGAGGTGTTGAAAAATTTGATATAGAAAAACTACCTATTATTAATAAAGTAACTTCATCAAAGCAATTTTCTTTTTTAGAAAAATTTAGAATTGATAAGTCGCAATATTATACAAGTATTAGAGATAAAAATAGAAATGATGTTCAGAGTGTTGAAATTAAAGAAGTTGTATCATTGCTTACACCAGAGAATTCTAATCCTGAAACACCTACAAAAGAAGAAGAAAAAAAACCTAATAGAACTAAAAGTTTCTTTAACTTTATATTTGCTAGTGTTATGGTTTCTTTTTTTTCTAAACCCATAATATTCTATGGATTATCAGTTTTATTAGTCTTTTTCGCTATTAGATTTTTCTTAAGATTATTTTAATATTTTTATACCATTATATGGTAATATCATTTTATAATGAAAACCGTATTATTTGTTTTATTTCTTATTGCTGCTGTTTTATGGCTTCCTATTTATGTGCAAGTTATTTGTTTTATTTTAGCTATTATTTTAATAAAATATAATACTTTTATTTTATTTCCTGCAATCTTAGCAGACTCTATATATGCACCAACAACTAATTTTTCTT
>JAYTQE010000022.1:0-1778 GCA_043746875.1 Minisyncoccota bacterium | reverse complement strand
AATGAGTCCTACAATAGGAACCATTAATGCTAAAACATTAATTAATATAACTAAAAATTTTACAGTCTTATTATCATTAATTAATAATTGAACTGAAGGTCCAGATTTTTCTACTTGAGTATCTTGATCTAATAAAAAAGGAGTTACATTATATACTCCAGCTAATAAATTATCTTTTAAAGAGAACTCAAATATTCCATGACTATTATTATTTACTAAAAAAGAATCAATTTTCTTCTTGTTTTGAAGAAGGTTAATAAATCTCTCTCCTAAAGATTTAATCGATACGTCATTAAATATAATTTTAGTAATCACATTTGGTTCACCTTTGCCTTTTAAATATAATTTTTCATTCGAAATGATAGATTCTTTATAATCAGTAATAACTGGTAAAGCTAAAGTCTTTTTACTTTCTAAAATCTTATTATTTTAATTTTATATTACAAAAAGTTCTTTTTTAATTTTCAAATTTATACTCCCTAAGTGTTCTAAAATATTTGTTCCCATTCCATCATTTGTTAATATTGATCCTTCTTTAATATAAAAATTTACTAATCCTTCTTTTTTTGCAGAAAATACAACCTGAAATATTTTACCTAAATTCCCTTTATATCCATCTCCTAATTTAACACCTTCAAAAGAAATCATCCCTGGAGAAATTACAGGATCTTCAATCCAAAAACTTATAATACTATCTTGTTTATTTATATCGACAAAATTTAAATTATTTGAAAAAATTAACTTCCCAGAAATAGCATTAATAGCTTCATCTGGTGATGATACATATATAGTTAAGGTTACTTTATCTCCTACCGATATTTCACTTTTTGATAATTCAACTTTAATTGCATTGTCATTAACAGCTAAGATTGTACCTGGTACTAAAATAAATATTACTAGGTATATTAGATACTTATAAAATTTCATTTTTTTTATTTTTATAAATTATAATCCTATAGATTAATATAGATATCATTATACCAAACAATATAGTAAATAAATATTTTGTAGTTTCTCCTGGTACTACTATTTCTTCCTCTACAAAATTTCCAGAAAAATCATATGCTTTTACTCCTAAATTAAAAGAAAAGAGCCTATATGGAAGCGGAAACGGGCTTTGTGCTATTTTATATTTTCCATAACCAACTCTTACTTCATAACGTTCTATTCCGCTTGTTTCGTCTTTTGTATTAAATACGGCTAAGCGAGGACTTCTTACTAAAAGAGACCTATCGATAATATTTATCTTAAAATGTAAGGGTGGTTTGCTGTCATTTAGACTTAAGGTATCTATTTTTTCTTTTATATTTAATGATTCATCTTTTTTGTTTTGAGATATAACAGAAAAATTAAATGATTTTAAAGTTAAATTTTCTTTTGTACCCTTACCATCATTTCTAAGAACTAGACCATTTTTAATCAATAGATTTCCTACTCCTTGAGATTTTGTGATAAAAAATAATTTTACTAATTTTATATTATTATCGTTTAAATTTATTGGATCGTATAATCTATCAATTCCACCAGGAATTAATCCTGAAAAATATATTTCTCCATCTTTTATTTTTTTTGGTTCAAATATCCAAATTGGTACAACGCTATTTTTGTCACTGTATCCATCAAAAACTAATAATTCTTTTGGATAAACAAGTGTTAATTCAAAAGAATTTATATTTTTATTTTCTGTGTCAATAAAAATATCTACCTCAATACGTGTTGCTATATTTGATTTATTTTGGGTTAAAACTGAAATAATCGCTGCTTGAGAAATGTTAACA
>JAYTQE010000021.1:0-15133 GCA_043746875.1 Minisyncoccota bacterium | reverse complement strand
CCAAAAACAAGGAGAAAAGGTTTCCTCAGACGAATTTAACTTCTGGTTAAATTCTACAGAAAAAAATAAAAGTTCTTGTTTTTCTTGGAAAGATCTATTCTACCTTCTTGGTTGGATAGCACTTTTATTACTTATACTAGCTTTGGCTATTGCACTTTGGGGATGGATAAGAAGACAACTTCGCAGAGACAATTATATTGTTACTACAAATAATAATCCTATATCTCATCAAAGAGTGAATACTACTAACCATGGTCCAATAGACAAAGAAGGTCTAAATACAGTTAGAGACCTTGTAGAATCTATAAAAAGAGACGGCTACAATAGCATAGTAGATGTTCCAAATCATTATATTGAAATTAGAAAAAACAATTAATTTAATTTCAATAAAAAGTCCTTAGTTTAACTAAGGACTTTTTTTATATTTCACTTTTTATTGAATTAACCTTTTGAATATCTTCTATATCTGACTCCATATTGTCCATTTCTTTCATCATATCTAATGCTTTTTCTTTGACATCATTTAACTGATTATCTTTTTCTACTGCATCAACAAAAAAAGCAAATGCTATTTCTTTTATTGTTTCTTCTGGGAATTCATTCAAATGCTCTATCAAGAAATCTTTTGCTCCTTGTTCATCTCCTGAATCTATAAACCCTATAAATGCTTCATGTAATTCTTGTTGTGTCATAAAATTATTTTAATTTATCTTTATTATCCTTAATAAATGAATCATATATCGCTCCAAATATTACACCCCAGAAACCTTGTTTATTTTCTTTTTTGAACATTTCATCTTGTTGTTTTAGAAAAGCTTCTTTTTCTAAATCTTGTTGGTCAGGAGTTAATTTGTCCCATCCTCCTTTTATTTGTTTTTTATGATCACCCCATTTATTTTGAAGATCTATTTCTTTTGGAAGTAATCCTTTTGACTCTTTGAATCCTTGTTTTGAATTATCTTGAGTATTCTCTCCTATTAATTGTTTAGATAGAGTATCCATGACATCTTTATTGCCTACCATCCCAGCTAATAAACCTCCCAATTCCCCTTGATGTAATTTCATTTTACCCATAACAAAATCAACGTCTTCTTTTTTTGAAGATAAGAGATCAACTCTTTTCTTTGACCATTCCCCTTTTGACAACCAATCTCCTGTCTTTTGAAACCAATTATAACCATTGCGTACAGTTTTTCTTAATTCTTTTTCTCTTTCTGTTTCATCTTTTAAGGCAAGAGCATTCATATACTCTTCTGGTTTTATATTTTTCTTTTTGCAAAGCTCTGTTATTTCTTTGTCGAGTCCGTCATAAATTTCAATCTTAAGACTATTTTTTCTATTAACAGACGAGCTTAATTTATCTAAGAAATCAGGATTTTGAATGGCTACAGATGCTAGTTTTTCTTTTATTAATTTAGTATAAGACTCTATTCCTATTAACCCTACAACTTTTTGTAATTCAGGATTATTTTTAGTATAAGCATTTATAGTGTCATTACTTATAGATTCTTTGATTACTTTTACTTTTTCAGAAATTTCTATAAAGTCTGTTCTATATTTATCCAAATTTTGAATATCAAATTCACTAAGTTCACCTTTGGCAATCTTTGAGGAAAGGTGCTCTTGCCCTTCTTTTTTCATCATTTCACCAAATAGAAAACTATCTTCATTTTTAGAAAGTATATCCTTTAGTGTTGGCTCTACTTTTATAGGATCCTCTTGCTCTTGTTCTTTTTTTTCGTAATGTTCTAACATAAAAAATAATTTATTAATATAAATACATTATACTCTATACTTAATCAGTATCTATGTTGACAAAAATTTTTGTTGTATCAAAAAAAACACTACTTCAGAAAATGAAATAGTGTTTTTTATTTTTTTGATACAAATTTCTATTTAGGAAATTTGATATTTTGAAAATTTTTAGGTAATTCTACTTTTTGTTCATCTTTGTTGACGGTTACTCCATTTATCCCAAATGTATTTGTAATAATCTTAATTATCCCAAATACTCCAAACATAATAACAAAACCTATCAAGCCGTACATCATATGCTCTTTGCCTTTTGTTCTTTTTTCTTCGCTATTGGCGCCACGGATAAATTCCATAACTCCAAATATAAAAACTACAAAAGCTATTATAAAAGCAAATTCTATAACTGGGTTGATAATCTTTTCATTTAATTTGAAAAAAAGATTATCAACATTTGCTGATGTTTGTGCATAAGCAATTAAATAGAACATTATCTACACTGATTAAAAGGAGAACCGACATAGACCATACCTGGAGGACAGGGGGGGTTATAGTTTGTACTTGATGTACCTTGTGTTCCAAGAATACCACCAGCAATACGGATAATACCCCAAACAGATACAGCGACGAAAAGTCCTATGATTCCATTGATCATAGATTGTTTACGATCTTTTATCTTTGTAGGATCTTTTTCTGCAATAAATTTGAAAACATTCCAAAGAAAATAAAGGGTCATAAGTACCATCAACATAACAATAGCTGTACTTAGCCAATCTTTTATTTGAATTATCCAATTATTGATATATGTAGTATTAGCATTTTGAGCCATAACTACAAATGGAACAAAAAAAGATGAGATTCCTGAGAGTAGTGCAATTTTTTTCATAAAATAAAATAATTAATTACCTGATAATAAGCAGGTACATACAGTATATCACTTAGAAAAAATAAATAGTAGTTCCTATTTCTTAAGATAAGTAGTCTGAAGAGCCGGTACTACAGTTTCTACTCCAAATAATGTAGTAAATATCTTAATAATACCCCACATAGAAACCATTACAAAAAGACCAACAAGCCCCCAAATTATATTTTTCTTACCTTCTTCTCTTTTTGTAGAGTCTGTTGCCATAATGAATCTCATAACTCCCCATAAGAAAAACATAAATGCTCCAGCAAATATAAGAGGAATAAGAGCAGTAGTAATAATACATTTAATCCAGATAAGAATATCTATTAATGACAAAAACCTTGCCGAACATGAAGAATCACTTGATGAATTTATTGAATTAATTACAGGATTAGAATTTTGTGTACCAGAATTTATGGCATTTGTATTTTGAGTATTACTATTTCCTCCACCAATTTGCCCTGGTGCTTGGTTACACCCCATATTATTTTTTTCTTCATTATTTAAAAATGGACTATTACAATCGCTCTGCCAGCTCTGATTTGACGTGGTTGTATTATTTGTATTACTATTATTTATAGTATTTTCATCATTTTTACCTATAGATCTATCATAATTATCGCAACTATTTTTATTTATACTAGAACTAGTACCAGTACAACAAGAAAATTGATTTAGAGGATTTATACTCGAACAATCTTGACTTTGAGCATAGCTAGTATTGGGAATTATTATTAATAATAAAATAATTAGTATTTTTTTCATAATTAAGTTGTAATTGTATTAATTGTTCCTATAATAGCATTTGTAATAGTCCAAGCTCCTAAAATAAGAAATGTACCTATAATAGTGTACCAAAACATATTTTTTGCTTTTTTTATTTTTTCTGGATTACCAAGTGCTAGTACAAATTCTAAACCTGACCATATAAAAAAGATAACAATTAATGGTAATGCTATCTTTAAGATTATGTTCATAAATAAAGCAACTGCATCTGTAATTGTATTTACTTTTAGTGGATTTTTTAAACCAACATCTACAATATTTGCTTGTGCATGAGTATCAGAAATCAATAAAAAAACCAAAACTAAAGTTGAGCTAAATATCCATAATAGTTTTTTCATTTTTATATTATACAATTAGTTAATAAAGAATAATAGACCCTCTGTATATCCAAGCATATACAATACAGTCCTAACTATAAGCCATGCGCACAAAATCAAAATCATTCCCAAGATCAAGTTTCCAAAAGTTGTTTTTAATTTTGCTGTTTTAGCAGGATTTCCTTCTGCTGTTATATATTTGAAACCAGCATACATAATAGTAATCATAAAAATTGGAATTAACAGTGTTTTCATAAAAAATTCCAAAAGTTTATTTATTAATATAAAAACGTCATCAAAACCACAGTAGTCTGTACAAGGAACCAAACCTGATGCTTCTTCCTTTGTTTCAGTATTAGAATCTTTTGCAAAACAACTTGGATCTGGTTTTATCATTTTTTTACTTTCACCTAAAGTATCATTTCCGTCAAAGTCTGCTTTGCCATCACCATTGTTATCCTTACAATCTTTACATTGATTACCAGATATACATTGTTCACCTTTTCTTACTGTTTGAGCAAAAATATTAATAGGTAAAAAGTCTATAAAAATAGTTATTAAAAATATACTAATAATTATTTTTTTAAAAATTTCGGATTGCTTCATAAATTGCACTCTGTGGATCTTTTTTTCCACTATTTACATTTTCAATCATATCACGGAATATTCTTTCTGTATTATTTGGTTCAGGATCTAACCATGAAAAAGATGACAGTGCTGCTCTGAAAAAGACTGCTGTGTAAGGATTTGGCGGATTTATTAGAAGTAAATCTTTTCTAGCGGGTGGTATTGAAAAGTCTTTTGATAAAATATCTATAGCTTGTGAACTACTAAGATTGAGTAGTGCATTATAACCAGCTACTGGATTTTTGGAGGTCTTCAGTGTGGCAATAGCAATAAATGAACCATAAGTTATTGGTCTTGGACTATTATCCCTTTGGAAAAATTCCATAACATCAAAATTTAAATTTGGATTCTTTGACTGTATAGCAAATAATTCACTTGATCGTCCAATATAAAAAGCTGATTTTCCTGAAAGGAAAACTTCTAAATTATTAGGAAGACCACTGTTCCAAGAATAATTACTATTTGTAGGATTTGAAAAGCTTGTATAAAAAGATAATGCTTTTGCTGAAACAGGTGTATCGTCTGTTGAACTTTCATTTTTTGAAAGATCAACAATATTCTTCTTACTAACACTATCATAAGAAATAATAGAGTTTCCGGATTGAAGGAATAATGCTGATAATATATCTCTTGCATTATTTACATTTTTGTATTGACCTAGACCTATAGCAGATTGTGTAAGAGAATTTTTGTTATTTAATTTTGTAAGAGAACTAATTGATGCGGACAAATTATTCCAAGTTCTTGGTGGAACAATAAAATTAGAGTTTGCTAATATATCTTTATTATAAAAAACGACTAAAGGATCAACCAAAAGCGGAAATGCTGATATCCCTTCTGAATTAATAAATATTTGAGCTCCATCTATATATGTATCTCTAAAAGTTCTTTCATTAAAACTAACAAAAGGTGTCGTATATAATCTATCTTTTATTTGAGATAAAATTTCAGAATTAATAATAACAGCATCAGGAGCTATACCGTCAGCTAGTGCATTTATAAGATCTTGCTTAAAGTTAAAAGGATTATGTTCTAGATAGTTTACGGTATAACCATTATTTGAAATATTAAAATTATCAAAATATCTCTGCATAATATCTCCAGACAAAACTCCCCAGATTTCTACATTTCCTTGAGGTTTATTATTCTTTGGTGATGGACCTTTATTTCCTAAAAGCCCTGAAAAAATAAGTATAGCTGAAGCAAATACTACTAAGAAAACTACTGTTAAAATTGTTTGAAATGATGATTTCATTAAAATTTATTTCTTAAAAAGTATAGCATAATGATGATCTCCTGCTTCTATGGATTCATTCATAGTAGAAAATCCTATTGAAGAAAAAAGTTTTATTGCACTTTCTTTTGAAAAAACAGAATCCTTGCTTGGACCCATACCACCAAAAGATTCTGACCAATCAATCATAATAATTCTACCTCCTGTTTTCAAAACTCTATAGGCTTCTTTGATACAGCCCACCTTATCATCAAGATGGAACATGACATTTGATAATATAACAAAATCCATACTATCATTTGATAATTTTGTTCCTTCATTTACCTCTATATCTCCCCATATAGGGTGAATATTAGTAATTTTCATTTGGTCTATTTCTCTAGTAAGTCTTGTAACAATGTCTTTGTTTATTTCTATAGCAAAAACATTTCCCTGTGTCACAATAGATGCTGCAGCTTTTGCTACAAATCCTGAACCTGCTCCAAAATCAGCAATTGAATCTGTTATTTGTAAATTACAAATACTAAGAATTGAAACTGGGTCCATAAACATACCTTCATAGTATACAAGAGTTTTTATATAGTAGTAAATAAATATTCAAATAAGCTACACACAAGTTACAGAAGCCAATGAGTCTCCTTCTCGCAATTTCATAATAGTAACACCTTGAGTTTGTCTTCCACTTGAAGGAATAGTATTTAAATCTACTCTTATTACTTGTCCTTTTTTTGACATAGCAACAAGCTCCATATCATCTTGAACAATTTTACCTACCATTAATTTCCCTGTTTTTACTGTAACTTTTGCAGTTTTTATTCCTGATCCTCCTCTTTTTTGTATTTTGTATTCTGTTATTGCTGTCTTTTTACCAATACCATTTTCTCCCATTATTAACATATAAGTTTTGTCCTCAGTATCAATAACATCTGCACAAATAAGTGCATCTTTTTTGCCAAGCTTTATAGCTCTTACTCCACCAGCTGTACGTCCCATTTCTCTTATATCTGATTCTTTAAATCTAATAGATTGACCTTCTGAAGTAGCGAGTATGATACTTTGATTTTTTTGAACACGGAGTACTGATTCAAGAGAATCACCCAAATCTAATCTGATAGCGATAATACCACTACGTCTAACGTCTTTGAAGCTTTCATAAGAAATCTTTTTTGCTACGCCCTTTTTAGTTACAAGCATCAATGACGCTTTTTCATTTTTTGCTGATTTTGGAACAGCAAGTATTGATGTTACTTTTTCATCATCAGTTAATGGTAAGAAATTCATTATTGATTTGCCTTTTGTGGCACGCTTACCTTCTGGTAATTCATACATTTTTATTTGGTAAGCCTTACCTTTATTAGTAAAGAATAATAAATCACTATGTGTATCTGTAGTAAGAAGTTGTGTAATAAAATCTTCTTCTTTTGTTTCCAAATCAATAACTCCTACACCTCCACGTCTTTGCATTTTATATTCATCTGGGTCTGTTCTTTTAACATAACCACCTGATGTAAATACTAAAACAGAATCTCTCTCTGGGATTAAATCTTCATCAGATATATTTTTTGTTCCCCCGGGTATAACCTTTGTTTTTCTGGCATCTCCATATTTATCTCTTATCTCTGCTAATTCTTTTGAAATAACTTTAAAAATTTTCTTAGTACTAGCCAAAAGACTTTCTAATTCTGATATCAAGTTTTGTTTTTCTTTAAGTTCTTCTTCAACAGCTTTTCTTTCTAGACCAGCAAGTTTTTGAAGTCTCATTTCCAAAATAGCAACAGCTTGAAGTTCAGAAAATTTAAATTCTTTAATTAAATTTAATTTTGCAACAGACACATCTTTTGATGCTCTAATTATACTTATAACTTTGTCTATATGATCTAATGCTATCTTTAGACCTAGAAGTATATGTTCTCTTTCTTTTGCTTTTTTAAGATCAAACTGTGTACGCCTTTTAACGACTACTTCTCTGTGAGAAATAAAAGATGAAAGAATAGATTTTAATGAAAGTGTTTGAGGTATACCTTCAACGATTGCAACCATATTGAAATGGAAAGTACTTTCTAATTGAGTATGTTTGTAAAGATAATTTAAAACTTTTTGAGGATTAATTCCATTCTTAAGAGTTATAACTATTCTTGTATCTTTTGTTGATAATTCTTCTAGTGCTTTTATTCCTTCTATTTTTTTTTCTTGATGAAGGTTCGCAATAGATTCAATAAAGTTTGCTTTATTAACCTGAAAAGGAAGAGATGTGATAACTATTTGATAACTACCACTTTTTGCTTCTGATATTTCAGCTTCTCCACGACAAATCACTCCACCTCTACCTGTAGAGTAAGCATGTAAAATATCTACTTTATTAAAAACAAGCCCTCCTGTTGGGAAATCTGGTCCAGTAACAATATTTGCCAGATCTTCATTTGTAGCATCATCATGCTCTATCATAAATAAACAAGCATCAACTATTTCACATAAATTATGTGGAGGGATGTTTGTTGCCATTCCAACAGCAATACCTAGTGTTCCATTTAAAAGTAATGCTGGCACAGATGTTGGCATTACTGTTGGTTCTCTTCGTGTAGCGTCATAATTGGGTCTAAAATCTACAGTATCTTTATCGATATCACTTAGAATTTCACTAGAAATTTTTGACATCCTTGCTTCTGTATAACGCATAGCAGCAGCATTATCTCCATCAACAGAACCAAAGTTTCCCTGACCTTGAACAAGTGGATATCTGTACGCAAAATCTTGAGCCATCTTAACCATAGCATCATATACAGATTGATCTCCGTGTGGATGATATTTACCTAGTACATCTCCAACAACCAAAGCTGATTTACGAAACTTAGCTGTATTCGCAAGTCCAAGTTCAGACATAGAATATAAGATACGTCTATGAACAGGCTTGAGACCATCACGAACATCTGGAAGGGCTCTGTCAGTAATAACAGACATTGCATAATCAATAAAACTTTCTCGCATTTCAGTTGCGATACTTACAGGTAGAATATTTGAAGGATGTTCTGTTTTAGGGATAATATCTTTTTCTTTTGCCATAAATTATATCTTAATTATATCTTAATTATTTGGAAAAAACGATTGTACCTTTTCTGAAATTGTGTTGTAAAAATTATCAAATTGTGATTTTTTATTATTATCTTTATTTAATTTACCCATATAAGAAACAAATAAAGTAAAAATTAATACTGCTGCTATTGTTACAGTTATAATTAATACAATTTTTTTACGAACACTTATTGAATATCTATCAAATAAAGGCATATTTTATGATTGATCTAACAATGGAATAACAAAACCTTGTTTTCCATCCAAATCTTTACGTTTGATTGTAAGTTTTTCTTCTATTTTTCCTTTGTCTTGGCCAGCCTCTTTTAGAAATTGAGTTAAGCTATCTTTATTATAATTTGTTGGAATAATAACATTTGGTTCAAAAGATGTAGCAATTTTATAAGAACGAGCTGGATCTTCTCCAACAGAAACAAATAACAAATCAGCTGTACTCGCTGCTTCTTTGGATTCTGGAGACATCAACTTATCATCAGAAATAGCTCCTAATAAAACTATTTTTATATTATCTAATTCAAAAGCATAAACAGTATTTATATATTCTTTATTATCAATAAAAGATTTTGAAAGTGTTCCACTAAATAATAATTCTTTTTTTTCATAAGAACCTGGTGTATCTATAATAAAAGGCTCTTTGTCACCAAGAGAAACAGTACTTATTCCATTGTAATCATTATGAGAATTACTAATAAGTACGATATCTGCTCCAAATCGTGCTGGTTTCTGGTCTTTATTGGGTGGATTAATAGCTATAGTAAGATCCCCTAAGACTAATTTAAAATAAGATTTTCCAAAATATGTAATAACCATAAGTGTATTATATCAGAAAAAAATAAAATTATATCCTTGCTAAAATAGCTTTGTAATGCTAATATTTTTCTAATCTTTTTATTAAAGATATTAATAATTTCCCTTTCAGGAATAACCTTGTACCGCAATTGATTATATAATATTACGGAGGTACAAAATCTTGGGAGGCAGTCACATTATTTTAATGTTGATATGCCGCCTTGTGCGGCAATTTAAATTTTATGAAAGAAAAAGAAGAAGAAAAAATTATAGAAGAAAATACTGGGCCTCGTCGTCCAGCTATTGATGATATTGTTGAAGGTTCAGTAATTGGTGTAGAAAAAGCAGCTATTTATATAAATTTAGCTCCTTTTGGAACAGGTATAATATATGGACGTGAATACATTGCAGCTCGTGATTTAATAAAAAAAACTAGTATAGGAGATACTATCAAAGCAAAAATAGTAGATATAGAAAATGAAAATGGATATATCGAATTATCTCTAAAAGAAGCTAAACAAGCACTTCTTTGGAGTGATGCGGAAATTGCAATAAAAGGTAAAACTATCTTTGAACTTGTTGTAAAGGATGCAAATAAAGGAGGTCTAATCATTGATTGGCAAGGAGTTTCTGGTTTCTTACCAGCATCTCAACTAAAACCTGAACACTATCCAAAAGTAGAAGATTCTGACAAAGACAAAATCTGGAGGGAACTTAAAAAATTAACTGGAACAAAATTATCTGTAATGATGATCAATGCTGATCAAAAAGAAGGAAAAATAATCTTTTCAGAAAAAGATAACAATACTGAGGAAAGACAAGAAGTTGTAAGTAAGTATGTTATTGGTGATGAATTAGATTGTGAAGTTACAGGTATTGTTGATTTTGGAGTATTTCTAAAAGTTGAAGATGGCTTAGAAGGCTTAGTAC
The DNA here is from genome assembly GCA_043746875.1 of Minisyncoccota bacterium. Lineage (GTDB taxonomy): Bacteria > Patescibacteriota > Minisyncoccia > Phycocordibacterales > UBA9973 > UBA4124. Next base: position 4,701 of record JAYTQE010000021.1, on the reverse strand, counting down.
ATATAAGTGAACTTGACTGGGGATTAGTAGAAGATCCTAGATCAATGTTTAAAGTTAAAGATAAAATAAAGGCAAAAATTATTGATATAAAAGACGGCAAAATATCTTTATCTATAAAAGCTCTAAAAGGCAATCCTTGGAAAGCATTTGAAGGGAGTCTTAAGAAAGGTGATGTTATAAAAGGTGTAGTTATTAAATACAATAAGCACGGAGCTCTTGTTTCTATAAGAGAAGGAGTTGCTGGATTAGTTCATCATTCAACTTTTGGATCTGAAGAAAAACTAAGAGAAAAACTTCAGCTTGGTGGTAGTTATACTTTTACAGTTACATTATTTGAACCAAAAGACCAACGTATGACTCTAGTCTATGGAGAACAAACAATAGAAGACAAGAAAGATTAATTTAAAAAAAACTAAAAAAATCCTCAATTTATGAGGATTTTTTTAATTAAATTTATTCATTGCATCTTCAAAATTTCCTATCTTTAAAAAATTAATAATTTCAATTGCTTTTTTAATTCCTTGATCTATTTTTTCTAACTCAAAAGGAGCAAAATCACTTAATAAAAATTTTTCAAATCCATCAGGAGGAGCAATCCTTGGTAATAGTTCTTCATGAATTGGCCTTACACCTATACGAATACGAAAAAAATTTGTAGTTCCTAAGTGGTTAATTATTGACTGTATTCCATTATGGCCACCTGCTCCCCTATCATATGAACATTTTACTTCACCAATTTTAATATCTATATCATCATAAATTACAACAATAGAACCTTGATATTGTTTTTGTAAAAACTTTACAGATTTACCAGAATCGTTCATCCAGGTAGTTGGTTTGGCAAATAAATATTCCTGAGCCTCCTCTGCAATAAAAGCACTAAAAATATCCTTTTCAATGAAATGTAAAGATTTAATTTTTGCAATTTCATCTAATACTTGAAATCCAATATTATGTCTTTGTTTACTATATTTTAATCCTGGATTCCCTAGTCCTACAATAATAATCATTACTATCTATTAAACTACAAAAAGGTCTTGTTGTCTCGTTTCGAAAAATCGTCTATACTTGCGCTATAAATGCAACAAGATCAATTACAAGAAAATTTACCTAAAAAAACTTTTTATACTAAATTCTGGCCATATTTAGAAAATATTTTATATATTATTTTTGCTGTTTTGTTGGCACTATTAATACAAAATTATGTAGTTAGACCGTTTATTGTAAATGGTAATTCTATGGATCCTATTATAAAAAACAGTCAATATTTAATAGTTGATGAAATTAGTTATCGTATAGACAAACCAGATCGTGGTGATGTTGTTGTTTTTAAAGCTCCACCAGAACCATCTAAGTATTATGTAAAGCGTATAATTGGACTACCTGGAGAGACTATTGAAATAAAAGGGCAAGATATTACTATATACAATGCAGAAAAACCTAAAGGTTTTACATTAAATGAAAAATTTATAGTTCATCAAGAAGATAATGAATATCAAAAAATTCAAATTCCAGAAAATCAATATTTTGTTATGGGAGACAATAGATCAGGAAGCTATGATTCTCGTTTTTGGGGAAATCTTCCAGAAAAAAATATAAAAGGGCGAGCACTTCTAAGATTGTTTCCTTTTAATGAACTATCATATTTACCAGGAAAAATAAATTATGAAAACAAATAATACAAAAAATGGAGGCCAGATATCTAGTCCCAAAGGTATGAGAGATATCATTGGAGATGATTATTATAAATTTCAAGGTCTTTTCGAAAAATCTCAAGAAATTGCTGTTTATTATGGATTTAAACCAATAGAGACCCCTATTTTAGAACATGAAGAAACTTTTACTAAAGCAGTTGGAGAAGGTACTGATATTGTTGATAAGGAAATGTACACACTTAAAACAAAAGGTGGTGATCATCTTGCGATGAGACCTGAACAAACTGCGGGAGTAATGCGTGCATACATAGAAAACGGCATGATCAATCAACCTCAACCTGTACTTTTATATCACTCTGGACCTGTATTTCGACATGATAAACCTCAAAGAGGTAGGTATAGGCAGTTTTATCAATTTGATGTTGATTCATTTGGTAGTGAAAAAAGTATTATAGATGCTTTAGTTATTAAAACTATTTATACTATCTTAGAAGAAGCTGGAGCAAAAAATTTATTTGTAACAATAAATTCAATTGGAGATAAAGAGTCTCGCCCATCTTATATTAAAGAATTAACAAATTATTACAAAAAAAATATAAACCAATTAGCTCCAATAGACAAAGAAAGATTAAAGACAAATCCTTTGCGTATCTTAGACTCAAAAGAAGCTAGTACTCAAGAATTAAATATTGGGGCTCCTGATTCTATAAACTTTTTATCAAATTCCGGGAAAAAACATTTCAAAGAAGTTCTTGAATACTTAGACGAAATGAATATTCCCTATCAAATAGACAAAATGCTTGTAAGAGGATTATCTTATTACACTCATACCGTATTTGAAATTAAAGAAAATAATGAAGATGGAAATTCTTTGACCCTTGCTGGTGGTGGAAGATATGATTATTTAGGAAAACAACTTGGAAGTAAAAAAGATATACCGGCTATGGGTGGATCAATAGGTATGGATAGAGTTGTGGACCAACCTTGGTTTAAAAATTTGGCACCACGTATTATGAAAAAGCCAAAGATATACTTTATACAAGTTGGAGTTGATGCTAAATTAAAAAGTTTGAATATTGTAGAGATCCTTAGAAAAGCACAAATTCCCATGATGCAATCTCTTTCAAAAGATTCTCTTAGTGCGCAACTTGCAGTTGCAGAAAAATCAGGAACACCTTATGTTTTAATATTTGGACAAAAAGAAGCTATGGAAGGAAGTGTCATAGTAAGAAATATGGAAAATAGATCACAAGAAACTATTCTTATAGAAAATCTGACTTCTTACATAAAACACTTAAAATAAAAAAATGATAGAAATTGTTCAAGAACCAAATTCAATACTTCGTCTTGTTTCAAAAGAAGTACCTATTGATAGTATAAAAACTGATAGTATAAAAAAAGTTATTTCAGATATGAAATTATCACTCTCTTCCCAAGAAGATGGTGTTGCTATTGCTGCACCTCAGATAGGAATTAATTTACGTATCTTTGTAGTTTCAAAAAAAGCTTCAAAACAATTTAATTCAGATATGACTTTTTTGAATCCAGAAATAATAAGAATTGGGAAAAATAAAGTTGAAATATCAGAAGGATGCTTATCTGTAAGATGGAAGTATGGGATAGTAAAGAGATCTTTAACAGCAACAGTAAAGGCTTACAATGAAGATGGAAATGTTTTTGTCATAAGTGGCAGGGGGTTGCTTGCTCAAATATTTCAACATGAAATTGATCATTTAAATGGAACTTTATTTATAGATAAAGCAAAAAATTTAGAAAATATACCTCCTGAAATAAATGTCAAAAAATAATAAAAAAATAATATTTTGGGGTACTCCTGATTTTACAATAGATTTTTTAAATCTATTGTATGAAAATGACTATACTCCTGTAATTGTAATAACAAACCCTGATAGAAAATCAGGTAGAGGAATGAAAACAAATTCTCCTATTCCCAAAAAATGGGCATCCGAAAAAGATATCAAAATATTACAACCAGAAACTATAGATAAAAATTTTTATAATGAATTAAAAAAAGAAGAATATGATTTATCTATAGTAATTGCTTATGGAAAAATAATACCAGAAGATATAATAAATATACCTAAGTTTGGAACGATAAATGTACATTATTCTAATCTTCCTAAATATAGAGGGGCAACACCTGTAGAATCAGCGATTTTAAATGGTGACTTACAAACAGGTATAAGTATTCAAAAAATGCGTTATAAATTGGATTCTGGGCCAATAATAGCATCTGAAATGCTCGATATAGATTCAAATGACACAACTCCTATCCTAAGAGATAAATTAAATAATATAACAAAACAAATTTTTATAAAAACGATTGATAATATTTTCAATGAAACAATAACACCTAAAGAACAAGACGAAACAAAGTCTACTTTTTGTAAAAAAATAAAAAAAGAAGATGGTGAAATAAATTTTGAAGATTCCTCTTTAACTAATTACAGAAAATACAAAGCCTACTTTGGATCAATAGGTACTTATTTCTTTTTAGAAAGAAATAACAAGAAAACTAAAATAAAAATTAATAAAGCAAGTTTTGAAAAAAACCAATTTGTTATTGAAGAAGTTACACCAGAAAATAGCAGAAAAATAAAATATGATCTTTTTCTAAAAAGTATTTAAGATCTAAAACCTTTTAATATATCTTTTATTTTTTTTGACCCTCTACGAAATAAAGTATTTCTTTTATCTTTAGATGTTGATAATTCTCTTATTATTTCATCACGTATGTCATCTATAGCTTCATAAAGATCTGATTTTTCTGATACAGCTCTGTATTGTTTACCTAATACTGTTATTACATTAACTTTTGCTATAAAAATTTCTCCTTGACGATGATGTTCTGTAGTTTTTCCAATCTCAACATCTATAGCGGGCTCTCCTACTGTAAATTTATTAATACCTATTAACCTTCTCTCAATGTAATCTTTAAGAGCAGGTGTAAGATCTATGTGCATTGCTGATATTTTTATATTCATATACTTATTATACCATTTTATTAAATAGTTAAAATCATAAG
>JAYTQE010000020.1:0-9016 GCA_043746875.1 Minisyncoccota bacterium | reverse complement strand
GTTATTTTTCCAAAAGATAGCAATGATATTCAAGAATTAGTTAAATGGGTTTCTCAAAATAAAGACAAATATCCAGGAATTTCTATTACAGCAAGAGCTGCAGGAACTTGCATGTCTGGTGGTTCTATAAATGATTCTATTATTTTAGATCTAACAAAATATATGGGAGGAGTCATAGATATAAAAGAGGAACCCGATAGTTTAATTCATGGACATGTAATTTCTGGTTATGCAACTGTTTTACCAGGTACTTTTTATAGAGATTTTGATAAAGAGACACGTAAATTTAATTTAATAATGCCTTCATATAGTGCTTCTCGTGAAATATGTGCAGTAGGAGGAATGGTTTCTAATAATGCTGGAGGTGAAAAATCTATTCAATATGGTAAGACTGAGGACTATATAAGAGAATTAAAGGTGGTTTTTCATGATGGTTATGAATATACAATTAATAAAATATCTAGAAAAGAACTATTAGCAAAAATAACAATTCCTGGTTTTGAAGGTGAAATGTACAAAGAATTGTTTAGAATAATTAATGAAAATATCAAAACGATTACTAATGCCAAACCAGATGTAAGTAAAAATTCTGCAGGTTATTATCTTTGGAATATATGGGATAAAGAAAATGATACTTTTGATTTGTGTCGACTAATTGTTGGATCTCAAGGAACACTAGGTATCATAACCGAAATTAAATTTAATCTTGTAAAAACAAAAAAATTCTCGACATTAGCTGTTGTTTTCCTAAAGGATATGCAGAACTTGGGAAATATTGTAAATACAGCACTAACTTCAGGTCCTGAAAGCATAGAAAGCTATGATGATAATACTTTAAAAGTTGCTATTAAATTTTTTGGAGATTTTTTAAAAAAGAAGAAGTTTTGGGGAATGCTTAAATTTATGATTTCATTTTTACCAGAATTATTTATGACAATTTCAGGAGGAATGCCAAAGATGGTTTTACTTATTGAATTTGCAGGTAATGATTATGATGAAATTCAAAATAAAGCAAAGTATGTTGCAAAAGAGATAAAAGATAAATATAAAGCATTAACTCATGTTACTCACAGCGAAGCTGAAGAGCAAAAATATTGGGATGTTAGACATGAGAGCTTCAACCTGTTACGTAAACATGTAAAAGGGAGGCATACAGCTCCATTTATTGATGATTTTATTGTTAAGCCAGAATTCTTACCAGAATTTTTACCTAAACTTGATAGTATTTTAGCAAAGTATAATTTAACCTATACGATAGCTGGTCATCCGGGAGATGGTAATTTTCATATAATACCATTAATGTATTTAACAGATCCAAAAACCCGTGAAGTAATACTGAGCTTATCTGACGAGGTATATGATCTTGTTTTAGAATACAATGGGTCTATAACAGCTGAACATAACGATGGGATAATAAGATCTCCTTATCTTGAGAAACAATACGGAAGTACAGTAGTAATGCTTTTTAAAGAAGTTAAAGAATTGTTTGATCCTAAATATATTTTTAATCCACATAAGAAAGTTGGTGTTACAAAAGATGATATCTCTAAATATTTAAGTCATGGAGATTATGGTCAAGCTACTAAAAAATAGTAATACTACTTATTATTTAAAAGTCAATAGTTTATTTATTTTACAAAAACAAAATTTTTGTGTATAGTGCTTCAACTATGCTTACATTATCTGCAGAAAAAAGAACAACAAAAAATCTCAAAAATCTTAGGAATAACGACAAAATTCCAGCAGTTTGCTATGGTTTAGGAAATGAAGCAATTTCAATCACTGTTCCTGTACGTGATTTTAACAAAATATGGAAAGAAGCCGGTGAGACTACTGCTGTTACCATTGGTATAGAAAATAAAAAGGTAACTACACTTATTCATGCTGTGCAGTATCACCCCATTACAAGTATTCCTGTTCATATAGATTTTATGATCATAGATATGAAAAAAGACATAGAAGTAAATGTTCCTATTGAATTTGTAGGATTACCTGAAGCTGAAAAATTAGGATTAGGAACCTTAGTAAAGGTTCTCCATGAAATAGAAATAAAAGCTCTTCCAGCTGATATGCCGCACTTATTAACTGTAGATGTTAGTGGTCTTGCAAATCTAGATAGTCAGATACATGTAAAAGACATAAAACTTCCTAAAGGTGTTATCTCTATTACTGATGGTGACGAAGTTGTCGCTTTGATAGCATCATTTAATGAAGAAAAAGAAACAAGTGAGGAATTAGACTTAACTTCAATTGAAGTAGAGAAGAAAGGTAAGAAAGAAGAAGATATTGCTTAATTATTTAAAACTACAAATATTTTTTTAATCAAGAGCTAAATATAAAAAAAGTGTTATAATATACTTAACTATATTATGCTGAAAAAAGTTTTTTTAATTTTAACCTTGGTGGTATTTACTGGAGCTTCTACTCTCTCTAGTTTAGATTTTTCTTATGCTCAAGTTACATCTCAAGAGCAAAGGGCTGAACTTGAAGCTGAACTTGCTCAATTACAAGTTGAAATTACTCAGAAAGAGATAATATTAAAACAACAACAACAACAAACTGGAACACTTAAAAAAGATGTTAACTTACTTACATCTCAAATAGAGACAGCAAAATTAAAAATTCGTCAAAAAACCATTACCATAAACAATCTAACCAATGAAATAAAAGCGAAAATTGGAGTAATAGATGAATTACAAAAAGAAATTATTAGATCACATGACTCGTTGTCTCAATTACTAAAGAATACTAATGAATTAGACCAAAAAGGAACTTCTTATGTATTATTAAGCGCTCAATCTGTAAGTGATTTTTATAGAGATTTAGATGATTTTTTATCTGTTAAACAATCTTTATACGCATCTGTTACTAAAGTTAAGAATATAAAATCTTCAACAGAAATTCAAAAATCTCAACTACAGTCAAAACAAGCACAAGAAGAGGATGCAAAAAATTCAATAAATTCACAAAAAAAAATTGTTGAACAATCTGAAGCTCAAAAAAGACAACTTTTATCTATAAGTCAAAATAAAGAAAAAGAATATCAAAAAGTTTTAGCTGAACGTCAGAAAAAAGTAGCTGAAATAAAAGCAAAATTATTTAATTTTGCTGGTGGTTCAGCAGCTATTCCTTTTGGACAAGCTTATATATATGCTCAAGAAGCTTCTACAAAAACAGGGATTAGACCAGCATTTTTACTTGCCATACTAACTCAAGAATCAAATTTGGGTAAAAATGTAGGTACTTGTAATAGAGCAGGAGACCCACCATCAAAAGGGTGGAAAAATGTCATGAATCCTAGAGATCATGCTGCATTTTTAAGAATAACAACTGCATTGGGAGCAAATCCTGACGTAACTCCAGTTTCTTGTCCATTGCCTGGAGGTTGGGGAGGGGCTATGGGTCCAGCACAGTTTATTCCATCAACATGGGAAGAAGTACAAGGTAGAGTTGCTGAATTATTAGGAGTGCCTGCTACTAATCCATGGTCTCCGAGAGATGCCATAATAGCATCTGCTGTTTATTTAGTTAAAAGAGGGGGGACAGGAGGAGAGGCTAATGAACGTAATGCGGCATGTCGTTATTATTCAGGAAGATCTTGTGATGGAAAAAAACCGACTAATAGCTTTTATGGTAATAATGTAATGGCTATATCAAGAAATATACAGTTAGATATTGACTATCTTGTCCAATATGGTGTTTCAAGAAGATAAAATAATTTATTACAAATACTTGAATAGAAAAAATATTATGCTATAATAGCAAAATATGAAAAAAGATATCCATCCAAATAATTTTAGAGAAGTTGTTTTTCGTGACAATTCTTCTGGTGTAGAATTTCTTATTGGTTCTACGGTTAAGACTACAGAAACAACAAAATTTGAAGGTAAAGACTATCCTCTTTTTAACGTTGAAATATCTAGTGCCTCACATCCTTTTTATACAGGAAATGAAAAAGTTATAGACACTGCTGGAAGAGTAGATAGATTCAATAAGCGCCGAAAGCTTGCCGAAAAGAAATAAATAATAAATCTTAAATAGATACTTTTTGTATCTATTTATATATTATATAGAATTTTTTTATGGATATTGAAACACTAAAAAAGAATCCGCGTACACAGTATTTAACATTGGAGTACGAAAAACTTATTTCTCAAGAAAAAGAATTGGATGAAATGACATCTTCTGATCCAGAATTTATTGCTGTAGCTGAAGACGAAAAATTGGCTATTAATTTACAAAAAAAAATAATTGAAAAACAAATTGAATCTATCTTAAAAACAGAAGAAGAGGAAGAGGAATTTCCAAATGAAATAATTTTAGAAGCTAGAGCTGGAGCAGGAGGAGATGAGGCTGCAATATTTGCTACGGAAATAGTCAGAATGTACGAAAGATTTGCTGAATCAAAATCTTGGAACGCTAGACATCTTGATGAATATACACTTGAAATAAAAGGGAAAGATGTTTACAAGCTTTTGAGATTTGAAACAGGTGTTCATAGAGTCCAAAGAATTCCTGCTACAGAAAAAAATGGTAGAATTCACACCTCAACTTCTTCTATAGCAATACTACCTATTCGTAAAAAAATAAATTTTGAAATAAACCCAAGTGATTTAGAAATGGAATATTCACGTTCTGGTGGGGCAGGGGGGCAGAATGTTAACAAGGTAGAAACAGCTGTACGTCTTATACATAAACCAACAGGTATAGACGTACGATCTACAAGTGAGAGAAGTCAACTAGCCAACCGAGAAAAAGCCCTACAGATTCTTACAGCTAAGCTTCAACAAAAAAAAGAAGAGGAGGAAGCAAAAAAGTACTCTGGAGATCGCAAAAATCAAATTGGTACAGCTGACCGTAGTGAAAAAATTCGTACTTATAATTTTCCACAAGACAGAGTAACAGACCATCGCATAAGACAAAATTTTTCTAACTTAGAAGGTATAATGCTTGGTAAGATAGATAAGATTATTGATGCTCTACAATCAGGAACAATGGGAGATGCTAGTGAAGAAGAATAATTTCTTTTTTTAAAACTTGAAAAAAGGCCAAAATTTGGTATAGTCATATTCAATGCGTGTATAGTTCAGTGGTAGAACGCTGTCCTGATATCTTACAGATATCGATACTGCTGGGTCGCTCGTTTTCAATAAAATATATTATTCCTTGTGTGCGTGTATAGTTCAGTGGTAGAACGCTGTCCTGATAAGACAGAGGTCCTTGGTCCGATTCCAAGTACACGCACGGAGGGTGTAATATTTTATTGTTTAACTCGTTACCAGTAATAAGACAGAGGTCCTTGGTCCGATTCCAAGTACACGCACAAAATGAAAGAATCTCTTAATTTTGAAAAAGAAATTGAACGATCTAATAATCTTAGTAAGATTTGGAGCTCTCTAGAAAAAGATGAGGAATTTGGTACTCAAATATTACCTGATGATAAAAATTTTTATATTGAAAAATTAGAATATTTAATGTCTCATAATCAGGAAAAATATCGTGATATAAATGGAAAAAATTTTTATATAAGAATTACTAATTTTATTCATAAACTTAAACAAGTATGATTCTTTCTGTTGTTGCAACCCCAATTGGTAATTTAAAGGATATATCTATCCGTGCTAAAGACGTTCTTACGCAGTCTACGCTTATTTTAGCTGAAGATACTAGGACAACTGGAAAATTGCTAAAGCTTTTAGAAATTTCTTCTAAAAATAAAATTTTTGTTTCTTCTCATGCTCAAAGTAGTGATAAAGAGCTCAAAAAAGCCATAGAGAGGTGTTTTGGGCATGAAAATATAGCTCTTGTTACGGATGCTGGTACTCCTGCAATATCAGATCCTGGTTCATTTTTTATACAAGAATTTCGTAAGTTTTATCCAGAAGCATCTATTGTTCCAATCCCAGGAGCTTCGGCTCTAGTTTCTATTTTATCAGTATCTGGTTTTTCAAGTTCACATTTTGAATTTTTAGGATTTATTCCTCATAAAAAAGGAAGGGAGACTACTTTTAAAAAAATAGCAGAAACAAATCATACAATTGTTTTTTATGAATCACCTCATCGTATACTAAAAACACTGGAGAGTTTACATAAAAATATTGAAGATAGGACAATTATAATTGGACGTGAAATGACAAAACAATTTGAAGAATATCCAATTGGTACAGCTAAAAGTCTCTTAGACTATTTTAATAGTAATCCAAGTAAAATTAAAGGGGAATTCGTTATAGTAGTAAAATCAAAAAAATAAAAATGTGCTATTAAAATACGAAACATTTTGTTATAATGATGCTTATGTTGAATAAACTTAGATACTTATTTTGGGTGGGGATTATTATTTTGTTTTTACCATATATAGGTATTCCAAACAATATAAAAAGTATACTAACAATTATCTTAGGTTTTGTAATTATTTTTCTTTCAATTAAAATTAAGAAAAATTATAAAATGCTTAAACTAAAAATTTATCAATTAGAAAATACTAACATTACATAAAATGAACGAAAAAAATCCTCACATAATAAAAGGTATAAAAACTCTAGTAGGTATAGTTTTTATATTAGGTGTATTTTTTGCTGGTATTTATATTGGATATTCAAATCTTCCAGCAGTAAAAAAAATTACCTCTATTATCAATAAAGAATCTTCTGTTACCGCTGATGCTGACTTTGCACCTTTCTGGAAGGCATGGGTTATTGCTGACAGTAAATTTGTTGGAGGATCAAATAAAACAAGTAATAACGATAGGATATATGGAGCAATAAAAGGAATGATGTCTTCATTTAAAGATCCTTATACAACTTTCTTTAACCCTTCAGAAACTTCTATATTTGAAAGTGAAATCTCTGGTTCTTTTATTGGAATAGGTGTTGAAATAGGACAAAAAGATGGAATTTTGACAGTAATAGCTCCTCTTAAAGACACACCTGCTTATCGTGCTGGAATTAAGTCTGGAGATAAAATTATAAAAATAGAATCAACAATAACAAATAACTTATCTATAGATAAAGCAATATCTTTAATTCGTGGAAAAGAAAACACAAATGTTGAGTTAACTATATTTAGAGAAGGATTTACTGAACCCAAAGTTTTTTCTGTATCAAGAGAAAAAATTGATTTGCCGACAGTAAAAACAGAGATTTTTGAAGATAAAAAAGTTTTTGTAATACATTTATATACTTTTTCTGCTCAGTCACCACAAAATTTTCAAAAAGCTTTTCAAGAATACTTAGATTCTGGTTATTCAAATCTTTTACTTGATTTACGAGGAAATCCTGGTGGCTATTTAGACGCAGCTGTCTCTATAAGTGGATTATTCATACCCGAAGGTAAAACTATAGTAAAAGAAATTGGTAAAAATCTAAACGATATAAATATACACACCAGTAGAGGACCTAATTTATTTCCAAAAAACTCGAAACTTATTATTTTAGTTGATAAAGGGTCCGCTTCTGCTTCTGAAATCTTAGCTGGAGCTCTATCAGAACAAGGAATAGGTACTTTAGTTGGAGAAAAAACATTTGGAAAAGGATCTGTTCAGGAGGTTATCAAATTAACGTCAGATACTTCTCTTAAAATTACTGTAGCTAAGTGGTACACCCCTAAAGGTTTATCTATTTCAGAAAATGGACTTACTCCTGACATTATCGTCCCTCACACAGAAAATAAATCATCAAAAGATGAACAATTGGAAAATGCATTAAAAATTTTTTTAAAAAAATAATATGAAAATAATTTTATTAAAAAATATAAATAAATTAGGCAAAAAAGATGACATCGTTGATGTGGCACAAGGATTTGCTCAAAATTCTTTGTTTCCTAAAAAATTAGCTATTTTAGCAACAGATAATTCTATTGAATTATTAAATAAATCAAAAAAAAATAAAGAGATAGAAAAAAAAATTAAACACAATCTTTTAGATCAAGCAATAAAAAATCTTGATGGAAAAGAAGTTTTGTACCAGGTTAGGTCAAATAAAGAGGGTAGTTTATTTTCAAAAATAAATAGCTTAGATATAGCAAAATTTCTAGAAGATAAATATCGTATATTGATAGATCCAGAATGTATAATTTTGCCAGAAAAAAATCCTATTAAAAAAATAGGGGATTACAAAATAACAATAAGAGATGAAGATTACTCTGGCGAAATAAGACTAATAATAAAATAAATCTAATCTTAAAAAGATTAGATTTATTTTATTATTATATTAGCTACCTTTCTTTTTGTTGTTGTACCATCAAAATTAAGCTTTCTTTTTTGGGTAAATTTAACATTACCTTCTTTGAGAGCGTAAAGAGTGTGGTCTTTTCCTATACCAACAAATTTACCAGCAACTATCTTAGTTCCACGTTGTCTTACAATAATAGAACCAGCCGTAGCTAATTGACCGTCGTAAAGTTTAGTTCCTAAATATTGAGGATTTGAATCATTTAAATTTTTAGCTGCCCCTTGAGCCTTCTTATGTGCCATAGAAATATATACTAACTTTTTAACTTAAAATTGTCAATGTATCTTTTATATATTGGAATTAAAGGATATAATCTATTCATGAGTGATATAATTACTCGTTATTACAATACTATTTTTATAGTAATATTATCTTTAATTATTTTGATTTCTTATTATTTAGGAACATTAAAACCTAGTAGTAATGGTACTAAAAACAATTCAAATGTTACTCTTAACTGCAGTGAAGAAATCTTAAGTTCTCTTAAAATACCTCTTTCGGATATATCAAATAATTCAAAAAGTACGTATAGTAAAGACATAACCAATAGGGATCAATTTTTGGGCTCAAAAAATGGAACAAAATATTATACACCAGGATGTGTTGGTTCTAAACGCATTAATGATGAGAACATAATATGGTTTCAAAATGAAGAAGATGCTAAATTACAAGGGTATACGGCTGCTAAATGCTAATCATGTTTAAATATTTAATCAATTCAATTATATCAATTTTCTTAGGGTTAGTAATTTTAATTTTAATTAAACCCTCTTTAGTAGTAGGCATAA
>JAYTQE010000019.1:0-1866 GCA_043746875.1 Minisyncoccota bacterium | reverse complement strand
TCTGGAGTAGGGGAAGGAATATTTTTTGCTGGACTAAAACATGTAGCTATAAAAATAATAGCTTCTTATACTGAAGATCAAATTATAACTTCAGACCCTTCTCAGGTTATAAATATAAGGAATGCAAAAAAAGAATTTAGTGAGCACAATAGATAATATTAGATTAATTATAATGATATAATAATCTTATGCGATATTTTAGTTTTATTATACTTTTGATATTTTCTTTTTATTTACCTGTATTTGCTCAAAATCAAACAGTTGATGTAAGTTTATCTTTAATACCTAACAATCCAGAACCTGGATCTATTTTTTCTGTAAAGGCTATTAGTTATGGTGTAGATCTAAATCAGGCATCTATAGTTTGGACTTATAATAATAAAGTTGTAGCCTCAGGTACAGGTAAAACTTCAATAAGCCTTACAGCACCTTCAGCTGGTGCTAATGCAACTATTGGAATTACTGTTTCTGGTTTAGGTTTTGATCAAACTTTTTCAAGTATAGATATAAAACCAGGAAGTGTTGATATATTGTGGGAATCTGTAGATGGTTATACTCCAGCATTTTACAAAGGTAAAACACTTTTATCTTCAGGTGGATCAATAAAGGTTGGTGTTGCTCCGACGAGTACAAATTCTAAATATATGACTTATAGTTGGTCAAGAAATGATAGTGCAATGCAAAATATGTCTGGTTATGGAAAATCTACTATTGTATTTAAGAATAATTTATTAAAGACAAATGAAAAAATAAAAGTATTGGTTTCTGGAGGATCCTTTAGTGGAGAAAATACCTTAAGTCTTCCAATTACTGATCCTAAGATTATTTCTTATCAAGATAAGAATGACTTTATAAAATATGATAAGGGTTGGGAGTCCAATATTGAAATAGTTGGGGAGGGGGCATTAATTAGATTTGAACCATACTTTTTTTCTGTTCCAAATTCAGTACCAAAAGATCTTTCTATAGAATATAGCGATAATGATAATCTAATTCCAACAGATCCTGGAAGTTTAGAAATAGGAGTATCAAAACCTGAAAATTCTATTTTTGCAAAAATAAAAGTTGGCATAAGTACTGTAATCTATAGTCTACAAAACATTGAAAAGATATTTACTATTAAATTCAATTAATATGAAAAAATACTCTATTTTCATCTCTGTCTTTTTAGTCTTTTTTTCATTTACTTTAACTTCTTTTGCTCAGCCTCTTCATTATGGTATGGGCTCAACCAAAAATGATACTCCTCGGGTAAAATTAAATCTCCCAACATTAGATATAATGGTTAGTGATGATAGTGTTTTAATAATACTAAATGGTGTATCAGATAAAGTAAGTGATTTTGAAATTTATGGCTTTCCAGAATTTTCTGGTCCTGTTGTGAATAGTTATTTAAAGAAAAGTGATGGGGAGAAAGTTATTTGGGATATTGAAAATATTCCAAAGGGTAATTATTTTGTATATGTAATCAAAAAAGATAATCTAAATCCTTCTGGTACTGGAACTATTTCAACTAAAACAAGTATTATAAATATAGGTGGGGCCTCACCAGACCTCTCTTTGATATATAAATGGCCACTTGATTATAAGATTGCACAAAAAAATGTTATCGTATCTGGGAAAATAGATCAAAACAAATATCCTTATGTTAATGAAAGTTTGAAGATTAGATTTAAAAGATCTACAGATATTAGTAAAGTTGGGGAGAGCGAAGATATATACATTGCAAAAATAGCAGATAATGGATCATATTCTGCTGAAATTTCTGGTTTGGATCCAAAATCAAAATATTTTCTTCAACAAGAAATACTAGGAGGGAATCCAGAGGTTGTATTAGATACAAGACTTGATAGAGATAGTACTTTT
>JAYTQE010000018.1:0-7626 GCA_043746875.1 Minisyncoccota bacterium | reverse complement strand
AATGTATAACCATAGCCTGGCAATAAACCATCTATTTCAAATACCCCTTTATTTACCTCTTCTAATATAGCTCTTGGTTTTGATGGAAGAATTATTGTTTGTTCGCTCATATAAAAATATATAGTACCATTAATTTGTAAAAATTACAACTACGTGTTCTAACGACTGTAGAACTCGAGCACTGTGTCTA
Source organism: Minisyncoccota bacterium (assembly GCA_043746875.1). Classification (GTDB taxonomy): domain Bacteria; phylum Patescibacteriota; class Minisyncoccia; order Phycocordibacterales; family UBA9973; genus UBA4124. Next base: position 7,436 of record JAYTQE010000018.1, on the reverse strand, counting down.
ATTGTAAAAACTGTTCCTCATTTTTTGGTTTTGAAACCATCTCAGCACTTAATGTTTCAGCGTTTAACTTAAGCCAAGTTGGCCAAGTATGATTTTTTGATTTTTTTACAAAATCTGTAAAAATCGCACTGCTCTTACTTCCTTCTCTAACAGAGATCAAGTCACCAACTTTAATTTCGTATGAAGGAATTGTTGTTTTCTTTCCATTAACAACAAAATGTCCATGCGAAACTATTTGACGAGCAAACCTACGTGTAGAAGCAAATCCTAACCTATAAACTATATTATCTAATCTAGTTTCAATTAGTTCATAAAGTTTATCAGTTACAGGCATACCTTTTACAGTGCCTGCTTTATTAACATAATTTGAAAATTGACGCTCAGAAAGACCATAAGAAAAACGAACTTTTTGTTTTTCAATTAATTGTTTTCCGAACTCACTTAATTGTTTTGGTCTCTTATTTGTACTGCGAGTCTTTTTTGCCTCTGATTGGGTATATTTTTGTGTTTGACATTTTTCAAACACTCCAGAACCTAAACGACGACACATTTTGTATTTTGCACCTATTTTCATATATTTTATTTAAACTCTACGAGGCTTTTTAGCCTTAACTCCATTGTGTGGAACCGGAGTTCTATCCTTAACTGATAAAAGCTCGATCCCTGTACCAATAAAACCTCTTATTAAGGGTTCTCGACCAGACCCTACTCCTTTAACTAAAGCATGAACTTCTTTTATACCAATAATCGTAGCTTTTTCAGCTAATGTTTCTCCTACCTTAGAAGCAGCAAAAGGGGTTCCTTTTTTTGCTCCTTTAAAACCAAGAGATCCACTTGATGACCAAAAAAGAACATTTCCTTTTGTGTCACTAACGACAGCTTTTGTATTATTAAAGGTAGCTTCTATAGTTAAATGTGCTGTTGTAATTTTTTTCTTTGATGACCTAACAGAAGCACCACGTCGAGTACTTGAATCGATTATTTGTCCTTCTTGAGTTGCAATTCTTTTTTTTCCCATATTATTTTTATGTTTTACTTTCCTTACGACGACCACTTCCCATTGTATTTCTAGTATTTCCTCTGACTGTTCTAGAGTTTGTTTTAGTTCGTTGTCCATTAACTGGTAAACGCTTCATATGTCTAACTCCTTTATAGCATTTTATATCTTTGAGTCTTTTAACGTTACTTGAAATTTCACGTTTAAGATTCCCCTCAATTGTCCGTTCTTCAATAATTTTACGGATATCATTTTCTTGATCTAGGGTTAAATCTTTTGACTTAGTACTTGGATCAACACCTACTTTATTTAAAATTTTAGTTGCTGTTGAAATCCCAATACCATATAAAGTTGTTAAACCTATATCTAATCTTTTTTCATTTGGAATTGTAATACCTAAAATACGCATAATATTATTGTTTTTGTTTATGTTTTGGATTATCGCAAATAACCATTAAATGCCTATTGCGTTTAACAATTTTACACTTATCACACATTTTTTTTACTGTTGATCGTATTTTCATAAAATAAAAAGGCTTCAAAAATTTGTAGCCGCAAAAGTATACACTAGTTATCCTCTTCTGACAATACGTCCTTTTCCACCATAAGGATCTGTAACAATTTCAACAGAATCTCCTACTAAAACCTTAATTCTGTGAAGTCTCATTTTTCCAGCCAAATAAGCAATAATAATTTTCCCATTTTCAAGCTCTACCCTAAACATTGTATTTGGTAATGCTTCTGAAATAACTCCTTTTACTACATCTTCTTGTGTTGCCATGTATGTTACAAATTACATAATAGTATATTTTCTAAAAAAGGTCAAACAAGATAATAATTACTTAACAACAATATCAATATTATTTCTATCAAAAGGAAAAATATGGGACCAAAAAGGATAAATATCAAAATGAGCACTCTCTATCTCAGGAATAGAATTTAGAATTTTTGAAAAATCTTTTTTATTTATTCCAAGTAATCTTTCTTTAATATTTTTTGGGGAAGACTTTGTAATTATAGCTCCGTCTCCAGAGAGGTTTATACTGATATACTCTGGAATAGAATCTACACTTGTTGATATTAATGTTTCTGATTGGATATCAATATTTTCAATGAGTGGAACACTAAAGTTGGTATAATCATGACTACTGAGTACTTTATTAGCAATTTCTGTTTCTAATAAATTTCTAGATATAAGATATGAGACCATCGAACCTTTAAGTTTTGCTGAAAATTTTATAGAACTCCCCTTTAAGACTAGAGAATTATCATCTACATTTAGAAATTGTAGTTTAGGAAAGGATAATAATGTGTTTGGAATCTGATTTCTTGACTCTCTTTTTAATTTTTCAGAAAGCTGAGAAACTAATGCATTTATTATTTCACTCTTTTCAGTATCAGGAACCATATAAGAAACACCGTCCTCTCCTCCTGTAATTGCTCCTACTGATTTGGCATAAAATAATTTTGAATTTAAAACAGATAAATTTTCTATACTTAAATTCATACCTAAACTATTAAAGCTTTCTCCACTTGATACGGCAACAACGAAAACCATTTTACTAATACCTGATTTTTTTAAATTACCTAATATTGTATAACCAGGGACATTTACATCTCCTAAAACCTGATATCTTTTCCCATTTTCCCCTATTAGAAAAGAGTCCTTTTTAATAATTTGATTTGATTTACTATATTCATTAATAAAAATAACTTGTCCTTTAGCATTGCTTACGCTTGGTTTAAGTTCTGAACCGTAGACTTCTTTAGTAACTTCATCTGTAATAATCATAACCTGAAAAGAAGGTTTGGAATCTAAATTATTTTTTTTATGAATAAGTTCAATTTTTTGATTATCTAGAGAAAAAGGGATTTTTCTTTCATTTATTGTTATTGTTACTCTTGTAAATAATATTCCTACCAAGTATACACATGTTAAAAAAAGTGAAACAAGAAAAAATAAAAAAAATCTTTTCCACGAAGTATCTTTTTTTTCTACAGAAACAATATCTTTTTTTTGAGATACGTTTGAATCTACATTATTTTCTTTTTTTATAACATCATAAATTTTCATTGAAAAATTAAATTATTCGTTCAACAAAAAGTGCGGCTACAGCCAGCGGGATATCTACAGGTTTATCATCTATAGACTTAACTTTATCTTTTAAAGAGTCCTGATTTATAAAAAAAGGATTAACTAATCCACTAGAGCATGTATGCTGAATAAATGGATCATTCTTGATAACATTTGTAAAAATCATTTCAAAACGTTGATCTGATATTAAAAAGCAATTTTTAGGTATACAAAATCCGTAGTGTCCATTTTCTAATACTTTCTGAAGATTTTCCTGCCATTCATTTTTAAAAAAAACAATAGATTTATCAATTAAATTAACTGAATTATCTGAAAGTTTATTTAATCGATAAGATTCTAATAATGCTTTAGATTCAACAGAATTATGTCCTCCTCCATTTTTATTTATTTGTCTATACAAAGAATACGTACCTATAGGAAATGAATGTTGATACAGAAATAAATCATTTTTTACAAAAGCAACATCTGTTATCTCCTCTCCAATATCAACAATCATACATTCTCCATTAATTTTAAAATTATCTCTTGTTACAATAAAAGTTGTATAAGGACTAGTTGTAAATCCTATATCAATAGTTCCATATTCTCTAATAATTAAATCTTTAATCAGATTTATAATTTTCTTAGGAGATATGGTCATTGTCAAAAATATCTCTATGGATTCTGCCTTTTTCCCGAAAGGACTATTAGTATGATAGCCGTTTAATTTGATTTGAGATATTTGCTTTTCAATAATCACTGATTCCTTATCAAAAAAATTAAATGAAGTATCATTATTAGATAAAACAAATTCAACTTCTTTAGAAACAAGATCATCTATTATTTTTTGAGTACAAATAAATGAACCTTTTTCTTTTTTATAAAAAATTAACCGTGTTTGAGAACTATACCAAGGAGAAGCTAGCACTACTTGTAAAAATGTAGGCTTGTGAACATCGGCTTTTTTAATAATTGAAATAACATTATTAAAATTTTTTATTGTTTCAGAGACAAAACGATCTATGTTTAAATCATCTTGTAGTGGAGCATCTAACCTTGCAGACGCTAGAAAACTGCATGAATTTTTGTCTTGAGATAAAACATGGCCACCCGCTACAGAGCTAGAGCTAATATCAAAAACTGCAAAAACTTTATTATTTAATATTTTGCTTTTAAACATACTAAAAAGTATACCATGACAGAGCTAGGAAAGACTTGCTTTTATTCTTCTGATGCCTGACGAAGATGCTTCTTCTTTTTGTAAAATAAATTTTCCTAATTCTTTAGTAGAAGAAACGTGTGGTCCTCCACAAAATTCTTTTGAAATATACTCTCCTTTTTCATCTTTAATAAAATAAACACTTACTATATCTGGATATTTAGTACCAAATTCCATTTCCGCTCCAATATTTTCAGCTTCATCTTTTGGCATATCTTTTTTTACGACCTGTAAATTTTGACTTATCCAATTATTTACTAAATCTTGTACTTTATTTTTTTCTTCATCTGTCATCTTTTTTTCAGATGTAAAATCTATTCTTAATCTTTCTTCTGTAATATTACTACCTCTTTGTTTGACTTGCTTTCCTAAAACTATTTGTAAAGCTGCTAGAAGTAAATGGTGTGCTGTATGTAATTTAACTGTCATATCATTTGTATTGGCCAAACCACCTTTAAATCTAACTTCAGCTCCAATACGAGACTTTTCTTGATGTTCTTTCATTTGAATATCAAATTTCTCTTTATCTATAAAAATATTATTTTCTTTTGCTAGTTCTAATGTTAATTCAATTGGAAAACCATAAGTTGTAGCTAAGATAAAAGCATCAGTTCCTTTAGAAAATTCTTTTAGTCCAGCTTCTAATGTTTTACGAAATTTTTTAACTTCATTTTCAAAAATTATTTCTTGTTTATCTTTGTTTTCTTTTAAATTTAAATAAATATCTTCATATTTAAAAGCAAAATTGCTTCTAAGCAAATAAAGTATAGTATCAGAAATTCCTATATTATTAGCTTGAATAATAGCTCTTCTGATAAGCCTTCTTAAAATATATCCTTGGTCTTTATTTGAAGGGATTACGCCATCACCTATCAGCATAGTAGCACTACGTATATGATCAACTATTATTCTAGCTGATCTTTCATTGTATACACCTTTTGTATTTATTTTCAAAAAATCTATTTGTGCTTCAAAAGCATCTGATTCATAAACATTGTTCTTACCTTGAACTATCATAGCTATTCTCTCAAGTCCTGAACCTGTATCGACATTTTTCTGCATCAATTTACCTACAACTTTGCCATCTTTTTTCTCATATTCCATGAAAACATCATTCCATATCTCAACAACTTCTCCTTTATTATCTGCAATTAAATATTCTTGATGGCTCATATCCCCAAGACCTTTGTCTGTAATATCATAAAACATTTCAGTATCAGGTCCACATGGACCATTATCTCCTGGGCTCCACCAATTATTTTCTTTTGGAAGAAAATAAATTCTATTTTCTGGAATAAATTTCTTCCAAATATCTAGAGCTTCTATATCACGTGGGGCATCTTCATCACCCTCAAATACAGTTACATATAAACGTGATGGATCTAATCCTAGTCCTTCTTCTTTTGAGGTAAGGAATTCGTAACTCCAAGCTATTGCGTCCTCTTTGAAATAATCCCCTAATGACCAATTACCCAACATTTCAAAAAATGTTAGGTGGCGACTATCTCCTATATCTTCAATGTCTCCTGTTCTGAGACATTTTTGATTATTAACTAATCTTGATCCTTGTGGATGAGGTTCTCCCATAAGATATGGGACTAAAGGTTGCATACCAGCTGTATTAAATAATACTGATGGATCATTATTTGGGACCAAAGATGCACTAGGAATTACAGCGTGCCCACGCTTGGCAAAGAAATCTAAAAATCTTTTTCGTATCTCATTACTTGTCATAATTAGTCTATTTTAGATGAATATTGAGTTTTTAGCCATTTCTCATATTTTTTGGACATACTATTAATTCCTTTTTTATTATCGGTAATTAATTTTTTACCATTTGTAATTTTAATCACAACATTGAGTTCTGGTTCCTTTACATATTTTGATTTCTTAGTAAGTTTTGCAATTCTTTCTTTAGCAAGATTAATTTTTTTATTAAGTGGCATCTTAACTGAATTAATAAATGCATTTGCTGATATTTTTTTACCAGTAGCAATTTTTACAAATTCAGGAAAAGATTTTGAACCACCATATTTCCAAACTTCTGACATCTCTTTTCCAATATTTGGATTATCTACAATATAGCCATATTTTTTATAAAAATACTCACGCCACTGTGATAATGCAAGAACTGCTAATCCATATCCATGATAGGAACATGCACTGTCTCCAGAATAAATATGTGGAACCTCTAAAAGCCACAAAGAGTCAGCACTTCTATCAGAATGTAGTTTGAAATTTTTTTTTGCTATTTTTTCAACTTTTTCTTTAGTTAAATTTTTTTCTTCATAAATATCTTTTTCAAAAGTACAAACCATTATAATTCCCATTATATTTAATGGTGATAAAATATGTAAGGCTTTAGTTTTTCTTTCATAAAGATCAAAAGGATAAGATTCTCCATTATTGTTTTTTGCATATCTAGTACGCCACTCAATGCTTGAGAATATTTTATCTAAAAACATACTTTGAGTTTCCGCCCAAGCAGTAGATAGTGGTGGATATTCACTATTCACACAGACATCTGGCATTTGAGCATTTAAGAGGTGTGCAGCATGCCCTCCTTCATGAAATAAGGTTGTATATCCTCGCTCTGATTCCCCAGGAATACCAAGTACAACATTACAGGTAAGCTGTGCTTTTCCTGAAAGTTTTTTACCTTCTTTAAAGCGAACAAGTTCTGGCCAATGACAAAATCCGTTATTATATTTCCCTTTCCTATCTAATAAATCAAAAGTCATTGAACCTCTTTGATAATCAATACCTAATGCTGCAAAACTACGTGACCAATAATCGATAGCTCGCTCAAATGGAAAATACTGATCTTCTTCTTTTGTGAAATCACCAGCCATCATATATCCAAAATTCCAAGGTTTTCTAAGTCCTGGCTTTGTTTTTTCTAAATCTCTAATATCTTTAAAAGAATCTTTTGTTTTATCAAAAATTACTTTCCATAAATCAGTGAAAAGTTCTTTTTTAGTCATTTTTTCTTCCAAATAAAGTTTATATTCGTAAAAATCTTTATAACCAAGAATTTGTGCATATTTATTACGAAGTTTTACAAGTTTTATATATTCTGGAATATTATCAACAGCAACATTTTGAATTGCATCGAAACAAGCTTTTCGTATAGACTCATCGGAATT
>JAYTQE010000017.1:0-6018 GCA_043746875.1 Minisyncoccota bacterium | reverse complement strand
TCTTAGGAGATAAGAGTGTCGCTTTTTATTGTGAAAATAAAGATTGTCCCGCTAAACAGACTCGTTCCATAGAACATTTTGTTAAAACTATGGAAATATATGAAGTTGGACCTAAAATTATAGAAAGACTTCAAGAGGAAGGACTTATATCAGATGCCGCTGATCTTTTTTCTTTAGAAGAAGTAGATCTTGCAGGTCTTGAAAGATTTGGAGTTAAAAGTGCATCAAATATCATTCGTGAAATACAATCAAAAAAGAATCCTCCACTAGATCGTTTTATTGCATCTTTAGGAATCAATCATGTAGGTGAACAAACAGCAAGAGATTTGGCAATTTATTTTAAAAATTGGGATAATTTTTGGAAAGCAAATAATGAAGATTTAGATAATATAGAAAATATAGGTGAAGCTGTAGTAAATAGCATATCTCAATATACTAAAAGCAAGTTTGGCAATTTTTTTATAAAAAAATTATTTAAAGCAGGAGTTAGTCCGTTGTCTGTAAAAATAAAAAGTAATGGAATTTTTGAAGGAAAAGTTTTTGTTATTACAGGTACACTGAGTGTTTCAAGAGAGGAAATTAAGAAAATTATTCAAGAAAATGGAGGTAAAATTTCAAATTCTGTCTCAGTTAATACGGACTATTTATTAATAGGTAGTAATCCTGGAAGTAAAATTTCAAATGCTAAAAAATTAAAAGTTAAAATAATTACAGAAAGTGAATTTTTGAAGATGGTTTAAAATCTGCTATATTAACCTTATGATTGACCAAAAAGCCCTTGAGAGATTATCTTATTTATCACGAGTTACTGTCGTTGATACTGAAAAAGAGCAATTAGCTAAAGATATTAATAATATATTCGGTTTTATCAATACAATTGAAAAAGTAGAATTTTTAGATAATAATCAAAATTTTATAAATCAAAAAAATGTAGTTCGTGAAGACATAATAGCTCCTTTGTCTAGTATATATGATTTAGTAGAGGCGGCCCCACTGAATAAAGATGGTTTTGTAGAAGTCCCTAAAATAATAGGAAATTAAATATATGAATACTATTGAATCACTTCATAAAAAAATAATCTCAGGAGAACTTACAATTAGAGAAATAGTAGAATCTTATATAGAAAGATCAAAAAACGATAAGTTAAATATTTATAGAGAAATTTTTTCAGATATCGAAGATCAAATAATTTGTGCTGAAAAAATACTTTCTTCAGGGCTTGCAACAAAATTAACAGGAATTCCTATTGCTATAAAAGATAATATTATGTTTGAAGGGCACATAGCAGGAACATGTTCGAAAATGCTTGAAAATTATAAAGCAAGCTTTGATTCAACTGTAGTAAAAGCACTTAGAGATGCTGGGGCTATAATAATCGGACGTACAAATATGGATGAAGGGGCCATGGGAGCTTCAACAGAAAATTCTGCTTATGGTGTGACACATAATCCACACAATATAAAAAAAGTTCCAGGAGGATCTTCTGGCGGGTCAGCAGCTTCTGTAGCAGCAGATCTAGTTGTATGCGCATTAGGTTCAGACACTGGTGGGTCAATAAGACAACCTGCGTCTTTTTGTGGAATAGTTGGGCTTTTACCAACATATGGAACAGTATCTCGTCATGGTCTTATTTCTATGGGTAGCTCTCTTGATGTTATTGGTCCTATGACAAAGAGCGTTGAAGATGCTGAAATACTTTATGATATTATTTCTAAATATGAAATAAGAGATAGTACTTCCATTAAAAAAGAAGATAGAGAAATAAAAAATATTTTAAAAAAACGCATAGCTATACCAAAAAGTATTTTTGATAATGGAGGAGTTGATGAAGAAGTAAAAAATAATTTTTTAAATATTAAAAAAGGAATGGAAGAAGAAGGTTTTATTTTTGATGAAGTAGACCTACCTCATTTTGCAGATTCTTTAGCTGTTTATTATATAATAATGCCAGCAGAAGTTTCTTCAAACTTAGCAAGACTAGATGGTATAAGATACGGCGATAGAGTAGGAGATAGTAATAAACAATATGATTTATATGGAGATACTAGGGGTGCTCTTTTTGGAAAAGAAGTTCGCCGTCGAATTCTTCTAGGTACTTATGTCTTATCTCACGGTTATTATGATGCTTATTATAATAAAGCTGTTGCTCTTAGAGATGTTATTCGTAAAGAAGTAGAAGATGTTTTGAATAATTATGATGCAATTTTTACCCCAACATCTCCAACCCCAGCATTTAATATTGGAGAGAAAGTAGATGACCCTGTCGCTATGTATTTATGTGACTTATTTACAGTACCAGCAAATATTGTTCACAATCCGGCCATATCTATACCGTCTGGCAAAAATTCAGAAGGACTACCCTTAGGAATTCAATTTATTGGTCCAAAATTTGGAGAAGATATTCTTTTTAAACTTGGTAAATTTGTTGAAAATATAAGATAATATATAAATGCAAAACATTTCTTCATCTGAGCCAGTTTTTCTAAATGTCGAATTTATTTTTTCTTGGTTATATAGTCAAGTAGGTTTTATTTTTTCAATTGATTTTTTCAGAACACTTCAAAATATAGCTACTATTTTAGTCTTGTTATTAATAGCTTTTATTTTTTATTGTCTAATTCGTTTATACGAATTTAAAAAAGAAGATGAGCAAAAAAAGATTATAAATAATAAAACAGAGACTATTAATGATATAAGTCACCTAGATAGTTCACAGTATAATCCTGTATGGGAAAGCATTAGAGATAGATTATTATCAGACTCACATAGTGATTGGAGACTCGCTATTATTGAAGCTGATATATATATGGATAGACTTTTGGATAGTAAGGGTTTTCGAGGGGATACCCTTGGTGATAAATTAAAAAACATTACACCTGACCAATTAGCTTCTATTCAAGTTGCATGGGAAGCTCACAAAGTACGTAATCGTATAGCTCATGATGGTTCAGATTTCATATTGACAATGCCAGAGAGTAGAAGAGTTTTATCATATTTTGAAATAGTCTTTAGAGATTTAGGAGCAATAGAATAAATTTATAGAATTGCAATATTGTGTATATTGTCGTATAATCACGTTTGTTAGTTTTTAGTCTTTTTATGATTTTTATCGCGGGGTAGAGAAGAGGCATCTCGTAAGGCTCATAACCTTAAGACCCCGGTTCGATTCCGGGCCCCGCAACAATTTTATTTTTTCTTAATAATTACTGAAATTAGGATATAATGTGCTATATTTTTATAACGACACTGTAGTCGTAATCAGATCTTTGGCTTATGTTAAACTAAACAAATAGCGAGTAAGTTTTACTTATTTAAATTGTCGGCGTAGCTCAGTTGGTTAGAGCGTGGCACTCATAAAGCCAAGGTCGGTGGTTCAATTCCACCCGTCGACACAATTTATTTTTCATTCTTATAAATTTCTACTACACAATTGACTCTTTGAAATTATGCAAAATTATGTATAATATTGTAACTTCTTATTCATTTTATTTATAAAAGAAAAAGAAGTTATATCTCGCATTTTGTTTAAAAATGCGGACGTAGCTCAACCGGTTAGAGCACCCGCCTGTCACGCGGGAGGTTGCGGGTTCAAGTCCCGTCGTTCGCGCATAAAACAAAAAGTTCAAGCCTTGTGCTTGGGCTTTTTGTTTTACATTGCGATAAGATATAAACCAAACTGCTTTGGTTTATGTCGGGATCTTGAACGCCGGAAGTATGTCCGAAGGACAACTGAGGTGGTGCCCAGACCTTTTGTATAAATCAAAAGAGTCGCGGGCAAGTCCCGTCGTTCGCGCATAAAACAAAAAGTTCAAGCCTTGCGCTTTTTGTATTTGACATAAAAACACATTAGTGTTATCATGGTTCATTATTCAATATATATTGTGTTATGGGCTACTGAAGTCTGACTGACACAGTAGAAAAATAAATAACACAAAATATATGACAAATTTTACACCGCGCCCAAAGCGCACGTTTTCTCGTGATGCAAAACCTGCAACACGTCCTTATCAATCAAGAAGTTCAAGTACTACACCTCGTAGTAGTGGCTTTTCTTCTACAAAACCTAAAACATCATCTTTTGGATCTAGACCAAATAGTTCAAGTTCATACAGAGCAGGAGGTGGAAGTTCAAGACCTAGTTTCGGAGGAAATAGAGGCAAATTTGGTGGAAGTAGAGGTGGTGGCGGAGGTCGCCGTGGTCCAAAAGCTGATTTTATAGATGAAAAACTTTTTATAAATAAAGCATCAAATATAAAAACAGAAGAAGAAAAATATGTTCCAGAGCATACTTTTGGAGATTTTAATATTCATGAAAATCTTGGACATAATTTAATAAAAAAAGGATTTATACATCCTTCACCGATTCAAGACAAAGCTATTCCTGTAGCATTAAAAGGTAGAGATATAATTGGTATAGCAAGTACAGGTACAGGGAAAACTGCTGCTTTCTTAATCCCTATTATCAATAAATTTGTTCAAGATCGTAAACATCAAGCAATGATACTTACTCCAACTCGTGAACTTGCTCAACAAGTAGAAGAGGAATTTAAGGCTTTTACTGTAGGAATGAGACTTTATTCTGTAGCAGTTGTTGGTGGTTTACCAATAACTAAACAAATTAGAGAAATTGATCAAGGTGTTCATATAATCATAGGTACACCAGGAAGAGTTAAAGACTTGATTGCGCGTCGTAAAATTAATATGTCAGATTTTAGTACAATAGTACTTGATGAAGCTGATCGAATGCTTGATATGGGATTCATTGATGATATGCGTGAAATATTAGGAGGAATGCCAAAGGAACGTCAAGGAATGTTTTTCTCAGCTACATTTTCAGCTCCAATTAAGGCTTTGTGTAGTAGTTTCCTTAAAGATCCATTAACAATATCTTTAAAAACTCGTGACACAGCTGCTAGTGTTGATCAAGATATTGTACGTGTTCCTTATGGTACAGATAAAATTGACAGACTTCATGAAGTATTGAATCAACCTGAAGTTAAAAAAGTTTTGATATTTAGAGAAACAAAAAGAAATACAGATGAATTAGCTCGTGAACTTAAAAATAGAGGATTTTCTGCTTTGGCTTTGCACGGAGATATGCGTTCTCGTGAGCGTATGAGAGCAGTTGAAGCACTTTCTTCAGGAAAAGCTCAAATAGTTGTAGCTACAGATGTTGCAGCACGAGGAATAGACATTCCAGATATTACTCATGTTATTAATTATGATGTACCTAGTACATACGATACTTATATACATCGCATAGGACGAACTGGTCGTGGTAATAAAAAAGGTACAGCTCTTACATTCGTTCGTTAATTTAGAAAAACAAATTTTTATGGTATCTTAATTGTTACCGTAGCCGTTGTAGCTCAATTGGTAGAGCACTCCATTGGTAATGGGGAGGTAATGAGTTCAAAACTCATCAACGGCTCCAAGTGTACGGAAATATCGTCGCTTTTTATTTTAGTCATTTAATTAAAAAATTTATTATTTATGGAAATTAGAAATATTGCAATTATAGCCCACGTTGATCACGGTAAAACAACTCTGACAGATAAAATGCTTTCTTTTTGTGGAGAAATTTTAGATGGAGCGTCTATGGATTCAAATGCAATTGAACAAGAAAGAGGTATTACAATTTACGCCAAGAATACAGCTGTCTATTATAAAGATACTAAAATAAATATAGTTGATACTCCAGGTCACGCTGATTTTGGTAGTGAAGTTGAACGAGTATTAAGATCTATTGACTCAGTTTTACTTATTGTTGATGCTCAAGAAGGTCCAATGCCACAAACTCGTTTTGTTCTAAAAAAATCTCTAGAACTTGGACTGAAACCTATAGTTGTTATTAATAAAATTGATAAACCAGGAAGTAACTGTACTGCAACACATGATGGTGTATTTGAATTATTTTTGGAACTTGGTGCGACAGATGAACAATTAGACTTCACAACTGTTTATGCTATTGGTCGTGATGGTGTTGCAATGAGAAATGAAACAGATGAAAAGAAAGA
>JAYTQE010000016.1:0-12679 GCA_043746875.1 Minisyncoccota bacterium | reverse complement strand
AGGTAAGATCTTTACTTATGAACAACAGAAAAAAATATCAGAAACATTACCTTCTATTGTTAATTCTAAATTCTTAGATAATCATGACGATTTAACTGTAGAAAATATTATTGATGCTACAAATAATGAGCGTATAAAGTTAAATATGACTCCATTTAAATTTAATCCAAAACTACTATCTTCTTCAAAAAGAAAAACTGAAGATATGATAAACAAACAATATTTTGAACATGTATCCCCAGATGGAAAAAGTGTTTCTGATTTAGGTAGTGAAGTTGGATATAATTATATAATAATGGGTGAAAACTTAGCACTAGGTGATTTTACTGATTCTGCAGACTTACTTGAAGCATGGATGAATAGCCCGGGGCACCGTGCAAATATCTTAAATCCAAACTACCAAGAATTAGGTGTTTACATTAAAAAAGGAAACTATCAAGGTAATGATGTTTATTTTGCTGTACAGCATTTTGGAACAGAACGTGGAGTATGTCCAAATATTGAATCTTCACTTAAAAATGAAATAGACGATTTAAATACTGATTTAAAAAAAATAGAAGGGGATATAAATACTATACGCCAAAGTCTAGAATCTCCTGATAGGCCTAAAGGAAAAGTTTACACGGATTTAGTAGCTTATTTTAATCAACTTGTTACTGATTATAATAAAGTATTAGAATTGTCTCAGAAAAAAATAGCTCAGTATAATTTAGAAGTACAAGCTTTTAATAAATGTTTGAATAGTTATCAAAAGAAATAGACTCAACTGTACTGGGGTATAAATATGAAGCTATGTCGCACAATATATCTTTTGCGACATATCTTTATTAATTAAACTCTATTTAATAATATGCTAATATACTAAGAATGCTTCAATCTATCCTAAATACATCCAAAGATATACGTACTTCAAAAAAAGAATTATCTTTACAAATATTATTAGTTTTTATTTTGCCTATTATTTTTTTTCAAACAGGAATAATTTCTGTTAAATACAGAATTTTTGTTTTAGTCTTGATTGTAACTACGCTTTTGATAATTTTATTTTTTGAAAAATGGACACCTAGAATGCTTGGTCTAACTTCTTTGAACCTAAAAAAATTTGTAGTTCCTTATGGAATATTTACATTAATAGGTACTCTATCGATTATACGATTTGGAGAAATTATTGGTAATCAAGAAATTACTAATTGGTGGACACATAGTCATTTTTTATATTTATTCTTTGTTGTTTCTTTTTTTCAAGAAATAGCATATAGAGGATATTTAATACCTGCTCTAGGAAAATTAACAAATGTTCCTATTTTTATAATTTTTGCAAATATAGTTTTATTTACATATTTACATGTTATTTTTATAAATCCTTTTATAGGATTACCACTTGCTTTTATAGGAGGAGCAGGTTTTTCTTATATGTATATAAGATATCCTAATTTAATATTAATAATAATTAGTCATTCAATTTTAAATTTTTTCGCAGTACTTTATGGATTTTATTCTGTTCCTGTTTTAATTTAACTAATTTTTTAAAAATATGGATAAAAATATTTTAACAAAAAAAGAAATTTCAATTTTTAAAAAATTAGATACTCCTAGTAAAATACAAAATTTTTTAGATTTAATACCTATTAATTTTGAAGAAAATGGTGAAACCTGTATGTCTGTACGTAGAATGCTTCAGAACAATAAAGCTCACTGTTTTGAAGGAGCAATGTTGGCTGCTGCTGTATTATGGTACCATGGAGAAAAGCCATTACTCCTTGATCTAAAGTGTGATGGATACGATACTGATCATGTAGTTGCATTATTTAAAAAAAATAACCACTGGGGTGCTATAAGTAAGACAAATCACTCGGTTTTAAGATATCGTGAACCTATTTACAAAACAATAAGAGAACTTTCTATGTCTTATTTCCATGAGTATTTTACAGAAAAAGGAAAAAAAACACTTCGTAGTTATTCAAAACCTTTTAATTTAACTAAATTTAAAAAAGATTGGATTATATCAGAAAGAGATTTATGGGATATTAGTGAAGCACTTGATAATAGTAAACACTTCCCTTTTATGACTAAGATAATGAGAAAATCCTTAAGAAAAGCTGATAAAGTAGAGATTTTAGCTGGTAATATTACAGAATATAAAAAAAATTAATACTTCCTTATCACACCTTTAATTACTGCAATAATTTCAAATTGATACTTTGGATACATGGGTTTAAAAAGTTTATTAGCTGGTTGAAGCCATAACTTATCTCCATCTTTTTTTAAATACTTCATAGTAAATTCTCCGTCGATTTGAGCTATTACTATTTCATCATTATTGGCAGTATTTGCTTTTTGAGCAATTACAATATCTCCATCTTTAATATGAGCATCGATCATAGAATCCCCGTCAACTTCTAATAGATAAGTTTCTTCTTTATCTTTTATTAAGTAATTTTCTATACTTAAAGAGTTACTTATTTCCTCTACATTACTTGGGAACCCTGCTTTTATAGATCCTAATAAAGGAATTGAGTTAAAAGAGTCACCTGGTATAAGCTTCCCTATTTTGTCTTTTAAAATAAGCCCTCCATTTATCATTTTGTCTACAATCTTTGAAACAGAGTTTTTTGATTTTAAATCAAAAAGGACCATCATTTCAGAATATGTGGGCATTCTTCTATTTTTTTTATAAAAATATATAATTTTGTTTTTATATTGATTCATATATGGAATATAAATTAGGTATTTTAGGAAAAAAAGTTTTTATTTTTTTTAATATTATATGACTTCTATTACTCTTTCCATAATTAATTTTTTCAGAGATAGTATCTATTTTATGGATAGATTCAATCCTAGCTAATTCATTTTTTATGAGTATTTTAAATTCTTTATTTTTCATTTTATTAAAAAAAAGAAGGTATAAGATTAACAAAAATTCCAGCTTTTCTTTGTTGTCTTATCTTTGATAAAAGAACTTTGTGTCTTTTGGAATCTTCTAAGTATTGTTCACCTCGAAGAATTTTATAATCAATTCTTTCATTTATTTTTTTAATTTCATTTTCTATTTTTTTTGTATATTGATATCTTGTCATAAATTATATTTTTTAATTATAAAATTCATCTTGCGACCTAATATAATTATAGGTGAACAAACGTTCACCGTCAACAATATACCTGTGGATAACTTAACAGAAAAAATTTAGTTGTTATTTCTCATGAGAAAGAGCTATCGACATTGCTTCATTTGCAATTAATTTAGCTGCGTCTTTTTTATAAAATGCAAAAGCATGCGTAGACATAGAATTATAGTAGTCTTTATTATTAAGAATATGTTCAATTTCATTTTTTAAAACAGAAGATGTTAAATTTGATTCTTCTACTACGATGCAAGCACCTGTACGTGCATAGTGATAAGCATTTTTTCTCTGATGATCTCCGTGAGCTATTGCATATGGGATTAATATAGATGGCTTACCCCAAAGTGCTATTTCAAATAAAGAAGAACCTGATCGAGATATTATAATATCAACTGCTCCCCCAAACATTTTTGTTTGAACATTATTTAAATAAGGAAAAACTTTGTAATGAGATCTTTTAATATTATTACCCAATATTATTTTTGATTCAGTTACAACTTCTTGAAAATCCTTATCCCCTGTTTGGTGTATTATTTGGTACTTTTCAAGTAAGTCAGGTAATATGTTTACTATCGTATCATTTATAATTCTAGCCCCTTGAGATCCTCCCCATATTCCTATAGTTAAAATATGCGGATCCAAATCAAAAAATTTTCTAGATTCTTCTTGTGAGTGATTTGGGATATTTCTACGACCCAAAGGCTGTCCTGTTATAGCTAATTTATTTTTTTTCTTGAAATAATCAGCAGCTTCTGGATAAGATAAGGCTATTTTAGTAGCAAATTTGCCAGCCCATTTATTTACTCTACCCGGAACAGTATCTGATTCATGTATTATTACAGGTATACATAATAATTTTGAAGCAAAAAGTACTGGAAAGCTAGCATATCCACCTTTACTTATTACAACATCAGGATATAGCTTAAAAACTTTTATTACTGCATCAAAAACTCCAAATATTGTCTTAAATACATCAATGAAGTTCTGAAAAGAAAAATAGACACGTAATTTACCAGCTGTTATTGGTATAAATTTTATAAATTGTTCATCCAGTAAACCTTTGTCATAAGGTTTGTCTGACATATAATATAATTTGCAATTTATTATGCGCTCTTCATCTATTATTTTATTTAACTCTTCAGCAATAGCTATAAGTGGATAAAAATGACCTCCTGTTCCTCCTCCTGTAAGTAGTATTTTCATATATTATATTATAATACCTTTTTTATTATTAGCTATAAATAGCCTTTTGATTTTCATTTTGATATTTTGAAACATTCAAAATAATACCAGTTCCACCAAGAGCAATAAGAAGAGATGTCCCACCATGACTAATAAAAACTAACGGCACCCCAGTTAAAGGAAATAATCCTAATAAAGATGTAATATTTAAAAATGATTGAGCAATTATTAAACTAATGATTCCAACAACAAGATATTGTCCAAAAGTATCTGGAGCATTTAATGCTATTTTATAACCCCTTATTCCTAAGAAAACATAAAGTATTATTAATACAAAAGTTCCCAAGAATCCAAATTCTTCTCCAAAAACAGCAAAAACTGAGTCTCCTTGAGGTTCTGGTAAGTAGTTAAACTTCTGAACACTTTGACCTAAACCTCTACCAAGTACACCTCCTGAGCCTACAGCTATAAGTGATTGCTGTAATTGATAAGAAGATCCAGTTGGATCATTACTAGGATTTATATATGTTTTAATACGATTCATAACATAAGGTCTTGTAAAAGCTAATAAAATTAGTCCTAAAATACCTACAATTATTATTCCTATAATTTTTTTCCAAGAAACACCAGACACAAAAAGCATGGAACAAGTTGCTGCTGTAATTAATATTAAACTTTTTGTATCTGGTTGTTTAAGTAATATTAAAGCTATTAATCCCAAAAAAGAAATCAATGGTATTATTTTATATTTAATCTCTCCTTGTTTTTTTTGAGTCCAAACTAGCCATGCTGAAAAATAAATAATGAAACCAAGTTTTAACAATTCAGCTGGTTGAAATGAGACAGGGCCAAGCTCTATCCAACGCCTAGCTCCACCATGAGAAAATCCTAGTTTAGGAATAAAGACTGAAACTGTTAATAAAAGTGTTGCTACGAAAATATAAAAAGCATACTTTTTCCAAAATAAATAAGGAATTTTTGATGTTCCCCACATAGCAAATAGGCCACCAATAAAACCAAAAACTATTTGATTAAATAAGACCGCATAAAAGGTACTCTCATTTTTAGTTAAAATTCCTAGAGATGCGGAAACAAAAGAAAAAAGTCCAATTATCGTTATCAAAATAACTAAAATAAAAAAATATTTATCAAATTGTTTTTCATTTTTTTTTTTATCCCTGGTTAATATCATATTATTTACTAATAAAATTAAGAACTATGCCTATAATTGCACAAATAATACTAACTATCCAATATCTCATAACTATTTTTTCTCTAGACCATCCTATAGCTCTAAAATGATGATGTAGTGGAGCTATTTTAAAGACTCTTCTTTTATTGAAATATTTATAACTTATAATTTGAATTAGAGAAGACAAACTAGATACAAGAAGAGGTAATGCAATTATGGGTAAAATAAAAACAGTATCAGTAAGAAATGCTATAACCGTAAGTACAACGAGAAGACCCATCATTCCAGTTTCTCCCATATAAAAACGAGCAGGTGGAATATTGAACCATAAAAAGGCTAGTATTCCTCCTGTTATAACTCCACAAAAAGCAGCTATATCAATCTGTGCCTGTCCAAAAGCAATTATCGAATATGCGGAAAATATAATAGCAAGTACTCCTCCTGCCAAACCATCAATTCCATCAATAACACCTCCAGAAAATACTGTAACTAAAACCAATACAAAAAATGGGATAAATAATAATCCTAAATAAATACCCTCTTTAATAAAAGGAATGTCTATAGTATCTACTCCTAATTTATTATAAAACCAAAATCCTATCAAAGATCCCATTATAATGATAAGACCTATTTTGATATATCTAAAAAGAATTTCAGCATCAAATTTTGTATCTTCTATACGACCTCTAATTTCAATTAAGTCATCAAATAAACCAAAAATACTCGCTAAAATAAAACTAGCAAGAGGAATCAATGTTTGATTCCTACTATAAAAATCTAATTTAGAAGTTAGTTCTGATGGAAAAATTTTTGATATTAACCATATTAAAATTATTGTTATAAGAACAGAGACCCAAATAAGTATTCCGCCAACTCTTGGTGTCGAAATTTCTTCTTCTGCATTATTTATTTTCTTAAATGTATCATTTGTAATTGTATTACTATTTGACCTGGCTACTCTTTTCCATAATTTATATTTATGTAAAAAATAAACAAATTTAGGAGTAATAAGAATACCTACAATGAAAGCAAGAGTTGTCGGTAAAAAAATTTTTATAACACTTAATATCATATTATTCTGAATCTTTTAATAAATTTGTAATTTTTAATTTTGTTTCATTATATTCTGGAAGGTCTTCTATTTTTGATATTCCAAATTCCTGAAGTAAGTTAATTGTTGGGTAATAAAAAGACTGCCTACCATTTTGTCTTGCTTCAATGAGTCCTCTCATCAAAAGAGATCTAATAGTATAAGAAGCATTAACTCCTCTAATAAATTCAATTTGAGATTTATTTATACCTGTATAATAAATTATAATTGCTAAAGTTTCTGCACTTGCTTTTGATAATTCTTTTGAGAGTTCTTCTTTTCTAATACTTTCTATAATTGTGCTCTCTTCTGGTCTTGTAACAAGATTTACAAGATTATCTTTTTTAATAAGCATCAATCCATGATTTTCTAATGAATTTTCAAGATCATTTATTGATTCCTGAATAGAATTTTCATCAACTTCTAATATTTTCATTAAATTTAAAATACTAACAGGTTCAGAAGTAGCAAATAAAATGGCTTCAATTGATTTAGTTATTTTGTTCATATGTTTTTTCTAATCGAATATTTTCAAATTCACCATCTTGGTTTGCTGCTATTATTCCCCTTCTTACTAACTCTAGCATACCAAGAAATGACACTATGGTATAGACTTTTTGACTTTTAAGATCACCGTCTGGAGCGTTGACACGTATATCATTAAAATTTCCTGATAGAATTTTTTCAATTCTATTTTGTAATGTATCTAAAATTTCAGTTATAGATATTGTAACTGAAATTCTTGCTTCTACTTTTGGAACTGGTTTTGATGGAACTCTTTCTGATATTTCATTTATTAATTTTGATAAAAAGTCTAATGTTAAATTTTTATCTGGAGCAAATACAATACTATGAGGTCTATTCCCTCCTTCAAAAGATATTTTTTTACCGTATTCTTTTATTAAAGAATTAGAAATATTATTTATAACTTGATACAAAGCTAATCTTCTTTCTAGATCTGTAATAGATTCAGATTCTTCTTTTGTTAGTTCTAAATTTGGAAGTAATGATCGAGCCTTTATCAAGATAAGTGTTGCTGCGACAGATAAAAAATTTGCCACAACATCTGGATACATGCCACGACCTTGAATATAAGATATGAAGTCATCTGTAACAGACGCAAGAGAGATATCGTTTACAAAAACTTTCCTTTTTTCAATCAATTCGAGAAGTACTTCAAGTGGCCCTTCAAATGACTCTTGTTTGACCTGAAATAAAGTATCTGTTTGCATATAATATGCTTTATTATACAAGATTTTAAGCTATTTTTCATCTGATAAAGGATTCCTCAACTCTATTAACAAAGACAGTAGTAGAGTTTTAGATATTTTCTATTTCTTATCTATCTTTTTGAGAACTATATTTAATTCGTCAAGCTGTTTTGTAGATACTTCAGAAGGGGCGTTCATCATTGGGTCTTTACCTTCACCTGTCTTTGGAAATGCGATAACTTCACGGATATTTGGTTCGTTTTGAAGTAGCATAAGTAGTCGATCAAGTCCCCAAGCGATTCCTCCGTGTGGAGGTGTTCCAGTTTTAAAAGCTTGAAGCATATGTGAGAAATTCTTTTCAATATCTTCACTTGAATGTCCAAGTATTTCAAACACTTTGGCAAGCGCATCATATGTGTGATTACGAATAGATCCACCTCCTATTTCATAACCATTTAGACATATGTCATATTGAGAGGTTAGTATTTCTGCCAAGTCTTTTTTGTTCATCAAATTTTCCATATGAATATCTATTGGACGAGAAAATGGGTTGTGAGTAAATGTCCATTCACCTTCTGCCTGAGGATTATCACTCTTGTCTGTTCTTTCAAAAAATGGGAAATCTACTACCCAACAAAATGCGAGTAAGTTTGGATCATTTTTATCCTGACGCATATCTGGTCGATCATTGCCGTATTTCTCCATTGCGTCTTTATAGCTTATGCGCGGAAAAGGAATAGTTTGGATTTTCTTTTCTGGGAAAAGATTAGTTATTATATCTATAAGTAATGCTTCGTTTAGTGCCATTACTTCATCACGATTGACAAATGACATTTCCATATCAAGTTGAGTGAATTCTGGTTGACGATCACCTCTTGTATCTTCGTCACGCATACACTTAGCTATTTGAAAATATCTTTCAACACCAGAGGACATCAAGAGCTGTTTGTACTGTTGTGGTGACTGCGGAAGTGCATAGAAACTCCCTGGATATAGTCGTGAAGGTACAATATAGTCGCGAGCTCCTTCTGGTGTACTCTTGGTCAATATTGGGGTTTCTACTTCGATGAATTTATCATTACTTAGGAAATCACGAATATGTTTGATAACAGCATGACGAGTACGAATATTTTTCTGCATTCGTGTACTTCGCAGATCTAGATATCGATATTTCAAACGAACATCTTCACCGACGTCAGATGTATCCATATTGATTTCAAATGGTAATGGCTCGGCATGATTTAGTATTTCAATATTGGTAACTTCAAGTTCAATATCGCCATTCATTTTGCCTTCAACAATATTGCGCTCTGGGCGTTTGTTTACAATGCCTTGTATAGTCACAACAGTCTCAGGACGAGCGGTTTTGGCAATTTCTATGACCTCAGGACGATTTGTTAATACTACGCCCTGGATAGATCCAGTCATATCTCGGAAGTCAAAAAAGACCATTTTGCCTTGATCACGACGGACATTAATCCATCCCTTGATTAGTACGGTTTCACCTGCTTGAGTGCTCAAATCCCCTATGTATGTTCGTTGCATAATTCCCTTATTCTACCTGAAAATTATGTATAAAAAAAGCCCCGAAATTTTGGGGCTTTAAAGAAAGCTTATTTTGTTGCGTCAAAAAAATCAAACTTCTCTACAATTTCATGAATTACACCTTTTTCTAGAGCTTGTTGAGCTGTAAGTTTTATATTATAACGCTCACCCTCATTACGCATTTTTTCTAATTCTTTTCTTGTTAAATTATATGCTTTGCTTTGTACTTCAAAACAACTATCAAGAATTATTTGAGATTGTTCAAAACCTACACGAAGCTGTTCATGTACATCTTCATTTAAAGAAAATGTAGGATTAAAACCCATAGCATGAAATAAAAAACGACTATATTTTGTAGCTTTTCTTTTTTGACATGCAGAAATCAATGTAAGTGTTGCTGAGTGACAATTTCCAATAACAGTACAGTGTACCGGAAAAGGTAAACTTTTGATAAAATCAAAACCACTTAATGCGATAGCAGCATCACCTCCACCAGAATCAATTACTAGTTCAGCTTTTTTTGTTTGATCCTCAATACACATTTGAAATAGTGCTTTTTCCATATCATTTATAAGTCCATATTCAATTTTATTAGTAATAGGAAAAATTCTTTTAGAAATAAGAACCTCGAGGGTTTGATCTTTGTTCATTATTAAAATTTTAAAGTTTAAAAAAGTTTTTGTATTTATACCATATTTAGTATAAAAAGCAAGCTATTTCTTTTTAACTCTGAAGTGGAACACATGCCAATGTTTCATTATCCCTGATGCGGTACTTCCTTCTTTTTCTTCCTCTTCAAACTCTATAATATCTAAATCTTTTAACATCTCTAGTATTTCTTCTTTGGTTTGAAATGCCAATTTAGTATCAGATTTATTCCATTCGTCTCTATTACCAAAAAATTGCCCTACAAAAATACCTCCTGTTTTTAGAGATGAAATTATATTTTCAATAAACAAAGTAAAATCTTTTGATCCGTAGAATGGTAAAGAAAATTGAGCATTAACAATGTCGTATTTTTCTGACTCGAATAAGAAATCTCTGAATCCAATATTTTGTAACTCAAACCTTTCATCTACAATATGTTCAGCAAATTCTTTTGATTGAGGTGAACTATCTACTGCAATTACATGTTCAAACCCTACTTCTAAAAAATATCTAGACTCAATTAGAGTTCCTGCTCCTAAATCAAGTGCAGAATGTTTTTTATCACATAAACCAATTGCGCTAACAAGTTGCTCTCTCGGTTTTCTATTTGCGTGTACTTTTGAGTATGTTTCCCATGTGTTCATAATAATTTAAGACATTAATATCTGATTTTTAATAAGTTTTTGATACTCTTTATTTTTCTTTTCTAGTTCCCCGTGTGTTCCTTGTCCTACAATCTTACCTTCTGCAACTACAAATATAATATCCGCATCCATAACAGTAGAAAGCCTGTGAGCAATGATTATAGTTGTACGACCTTTTGCACTTTTATTTATTGCGTCGTGAATAAGTTTTTCATTTATAGAATCGAGCGCAGATGTTGCTTCATCAAATATCAAAATTTTAGGATCTTTGATTAGAGCTCTTGCTATACCTATACGTTGACGCTCTCCACCTGAAACCTTGATACCACCTTCGCCTATCATTGTATCTATTCCGTGATCTTTTAATTTGTCGATGAATTCATTTAAAGATGCATCTTTGATAGCTTTTTGTAATTTCTTTTCGTTGATATCATCACTTGCTGGCAAACCAAATAATATATTGTCTTTGATACTTCTATCAAATAAATCTATCTTTTGTTCTACATTTCCAATTTGTGAACGTAGCCAATGGAGATCTAGTTCCTTAAGTGGTTCACCGTCAATAAGTATATCGCCACTAGTTGTGTCGTAATACCTGCGCATTAAGTTAACGATTGTTGATTTACCAGAACCTGAAACTCCAACAAATCCAACTTTTGCACCTGCTGGAATTTTGAGATTAACGTCTATTATTGTATGTTCTTGGTCTTTTCCTATAATTTCTAACTCCTCTTCCTCTTCTTTAGCTGATTTACGATAAGGATACGCGAAGTTAACATTTTTAAATTCTATCTCTCCTCTTAGATCATCTAATAATTTCCCTCCAATGTTTGGATCAATATCTGGATTAATATCTAAGAGATTAAAATATTTGTTAATCTCAACAATTTGAAACATTAGACGTCTCTGAGTATTCATTATTTGATTTAAATTATTAAATATTGAACCAGTCCAAGCATAAAAAGTAACAAACATTCCAACCGAATGATAACCTATAAGTATAAAGTAAATACCAATTGCTAGTGTAGAGTACTGTCCTAATATTATAATGAACTTCTGTCCGTAATATAGTTTTATCCAATTAAGCCATGTCTTTATGGTAAAGTCAGCGACCTTTCCATATGCTTGACTGAAATAATCAACCGTCTTATCTTCTTGGGATTCAGCTATAACCAATGTCGAATTACGATATAGTTCATGTTGTAATTTTGATTGAGCTTGATTTTTCTTTCGTACTTCATCAATTTTAGGAAAAAATGTTTGGTTTCTTCTGTTAGCTATCATTATATATGTAAGCATAAAAGCAAAAGCTGTCGCCCCAACTCTCCAATCAAAAATAATCAATATAATTAATGTTACAATTATTTGTAATCCATTTTGAAGTAGATCATAAATAAATGTGTTTACTAGTTGTTGTAATGAACTTTGCCCTTTATTTACGATTGTTTGTTTTACTCCAGAATGTTCATTTATATGTTGCCCTATAGAAAATTGAAGCATTCTCTTGAGAGATATTAACGACAGAGCTTTGTCTATATTTATATCTAAATGTTTTATATCTATATATTCTTTTATATACCAAATAACTTGCTGTTGTAATATTGATATAATGAAAGAAATTGCAAGAAAAATAAATGTGAGTTTTACATTACCTTTAATTACAGCATCTACTCCTTTGCCAAATAAATAAGGCGTAAAAGCAGAAAAAGCTTGTACGATAATTATTAATAATCCAGTTATTATGAAATATTTCCAAAATGGTTTAAAAAAATAAATAATTTTCGTAGTGAAACTCTTGTTGTTTTTTTCCATATCGTCTATTTTGCCACAAAACCCTTGAAAATAAAAGCTTAAATTTTTATTTGAAGTTGTTTTTAAATATAAATTATGCTATAATTCAGTTATAATTAAACCTAATAAAAAAGCACTCTCGCGAGTGTTTTTTTATTAGCTGTTATTCAGTCAAACCTATCGATTCATAAACTTCCGTTAATTTCTTCATAGCAACTTCGTTGGCGCGGATGGCACCCGAGAGAAGTATTTCA
>JAYTQE010000015.1:0-13474 GCA_043746875.1 Minisyncoccota bacterium | reverse complement strand
GTAATATTTCTTTCATTTTATTTTCTATTGTAGATAATTCATCGAGACTTATTTTTGAAGAAAATTGAGCATCATAATAAAACCCATCATCAATAGATGGTCCAAGTGTTAATTTGGCATCAGGATATAAATCTAAAATAGCAGCCCCTAGTAAATGAGCAAGTGAATGACGTAAATCTGACAGTTTTTCTTTTTCCATAGAAAAACTATACCAAATAAAGAGTTTTTTATCCTTATTGACAGTAAATAAGGATATGCTATAATTTTTTAAATCAAAATGTTTTAATTATGGTAGCAACTTTTGATCCAGAGATTATTCTTGAAAAAGAACCTCTGGAAAAGTACATTGATAGTTTATCAAAAAGAGGAGAACACTTGCGTTTTCCATCAAAGACTTCATCTTCTGGGAGTTATGGTGTTTGTTTGATTGTTTGGGATGAAGTTAGAGATGTTATTGTTATGTTACCTTATAAACATAAAACAGGAAAAAGAAAAAATCCAAAAAATCAAGAAGCAGAAAATCCAGAAATTCTTTCTAGAATATGTATTTTGTCAGAGACAGGATTAGATATTGATGAAGAAGAGAGAATATTTCAATTAGGTAATCCATTTTTAAATGAAAATTCTGATGAATTTTCTATTAGGAAAGATTTTCCTAAATATACAATGTTGGCAAAATCTTTTAAAGGAAAAATTAGAAACCAAAATCAAGTAATTTCTGAAAAAAATGGACCTCCAGTTTGGATAAAAAGACATCTCTTGAAACAAATTTTTGAAAAAAGTTTTATTTCTCTTATGGGTAAAATTCATAAACACAGCCAACTTTACGCTTATAATAATTTTTGTGATTATTATAATCGTATGTATCGTCTTTAAAAAACAATACCTAATGATAAACTATCTAAAGCTGATCAGAAAAATGATCAGCTTTTTTTATTTGCAATATCATTTATATATAGTATGATGTTTTTATATGGTAGTACGAATGAGACATACAAGAGCACATACAGCTAACAGAAGAAGCCATCACGCTTTGAAATCTCCAGCTTTGGGGACTGATAAAAGTGGAATAGTACACTTAAGACATAGGGCATCTATTGATGGTGTATATAAAGGTAGACAGGTAATAGGTGATCCTGTTAAAAAAGTAATGAAAAAACAAGGTAAAAAAGTAGTAGCTAAAAAGAGTTCTAAGAAAATAACAAAGAAAAAATAAATTATTATGGCCAATAGGCATTTATCAAGATCAATTGTTCTTCAGTCATTATTTGAGTGGGACTTCGGGGGAAAACCGGAAGATTTGAAAGCTGTTATTGATAGAGATATTGGAGAATTTGCATCTGGACATAATGATTATGCATTTATATACTCATTGGCTGAGCTTGTTCAGCGTAAGCAACCTATAATAGACGACATTATTACAAAAGCTGCTCCAGAGTGGCCAATAGAAAAAATTTCAAATATTGATAGAAATATTTTAAGAATGGGTTTAGCAGAACTTCTTTTTGGTGATCGTGATCAAGTTCCTCCTAAGGTTGCAATAAATGAAGCTATAGAATTAGCTAAAACTTTTGGAGGAGAAAATAGTGGTAAATTTGTAAACGGTGTTCTTGGTGCGGTGTATAAAGAAATTGGAGAACCAGGAAAAGAACAATTTTCAAAACTTAAAGATTCAAAAACAAAAGAGACTGAAGAAATAATAGATCCAAGTACACTTCCTGTAGAAGCAAAATCAGGAGGTCTTATAGTTTCAAAATATGAAGGGCGTACCTACGTAGCACTTGTTCATGATGTTTTTGGATATTGGACTTTAGTAAAAAGTGGAGTAGAAGAAGGGGAATCTTTTGAAGATACTGCAGTACGTAGTGTTAAACAAAAACTTGGTCTTGATGCAAAAATTATTGAAGAGATAGGAAATATTGATTATGTGGCATCTCATCCAGAGAAAAAAAAGATACGCAAAGTTGTAAATTATTTTTTAATGGAAGCCCCTTATAAAGAATTAGAACTTAAGTCAAATGGTGGACTAGATAAAGCAGAGTGGGTTGATCCTCAAGGTCTTGTTGACTTAACTATTTATGATGATATATTGCCTTCAATCGCAAAAGCGATTGAAATAATTAATAGATAAACTATAAAGCTTGTAGAGTTATAAATTTCATAAAGGTTAAATAATCTTTGTGTTTCTAATTTTACAAACTTTAAGTTTTATAATTTTAAAACATTATGAAAGACTTTACCCCTTTTGAAGAATCTATTGATATCTTCTTTAAAGATAAGAATCTTATACAGCAAGCATTTATTCATAGATCTTATATAAATGAAAATCCTAAATCACAATTAGAACATAATGAGCGTTTAGAATTTCTTGGAGATGCTGTTATTGAGCTTATCGTAACTGACTCACTTTATAAATCTTATCCTGATAATAATGAAGGAGATTTAACAGCGTATAGATCTGCCCTTGTTAATGCTGTTGTTATGGGTGAGGTTGCAACTGCTTTAAATATGAATAATTATCTTCTTCTTTCAAAAGGAGAAAATAAAGATGTAGGCAGAGCTCGCCAAACAATACTCGCTAATACTTATGAATCCTTTGTAGGAGCTCTTTATTTAGATCAAGGATATCCTTCTTGTGAAAAATTTATTGTTAATACTCTTATGCCAAGACTCGAAGAAATAATTGCTAAAAAAACATGGAAAGATGCCAAGAGTCAAATTCAAGAAGAAGCACAAGAAAGACTAGGAATAACACCATCCTATAAGGTTCTTTCAGAAGTTGGGCCAGATCATGATAAACATTTTACTATAGGTATTTTTTTTGGAGATAAAAAAATTGCAGAAGGTACTGGAAAAAGCAAGCAAGAATCTCAGCAAGTAGCCGCTCAAAATGCTCTGTTAGTAAAAGGGTGGTAATATAACTTTATAATTAATAAAATGGTATACTTTTTATCATTATGCGCTTAAAGCAAATAGAAATTTCTGGTTTTAAATCTTTTGCAAAAAAAAGTAATCTCACTTTTAATACTCCTGTTACTGCAGTTGTAGGGCCAAATGGTTCAGGCAAAAGTAATGTTGTAGAAGCTTTTAGATTTGTTCTAGGAGAGCAGTCTATTAAAAGTATGAGAGGTAAATTAGGCTCTGATCTTATTTTCAAAGGATCAAATAATACTTCTAAATTATCAAGAGCAGTGGTTTCTATTTTATTTGATAATAGTGATAAAATATTCTCTTTTCCAATAAGTGAGGGATTTTTTGAAAATACTAATTCAAAAGTACCAGCTCTTTTTGATACTATTGAATTTACTCGTGAAATATTTGCAGATGGTACAAGTAAGTATCTATTAAATGGTACAGAAATAAGACTTAAACAGATGAATGAACTTTTGTCTTCTGTAAATATAGGATCATCAGGGCATCATATAATTTCTCAAGGTGAAGCAGATGGAATACTTAGAGCCAACCATAAAGAAAGAAGAGAAATATTAGAAGATGCACTAGGTTTGAAGATTTATCATTTTAGAATAAAAGAAACTGAAAATAAGCTAAATAAAAGTTTAGAGACATTAAAAGATGTTAATTCTTTAAGGAAAGAACTTGCTCCACATTTAAGTTTTCTTAAAAAACAAGTTGATAAAATAGAAAAAGGAAAAGTGTATCGTGATGAATTAGAAGGTTTAATGTTGAAGTATCTTTCAATAGAAAAGTACCTTTTTAAAAAAGAAGAAATACGAAGTAATGATATCCTTAATTTTACAAAAAACAAAAAAAGAGATCTAGAAGAAAAATTAAAAAATATCCCTGAAAATCAATCAATTATAGATGAAACACTAGAAGAAAGAATTAGCATCAAAAATAAATTAAGCACACTTAGTTTAGACAGGAGGGCTTTTGAGAGCAAAATAGGTAGGTTAGAAGGAATGATTGAGATTCATAGAAAAATGATTTTTAATCAAAAGGATAACCAAATTAAAGATAGTATAACTTTTGGTTTTGATGATTATAAAAAAATTGTATCTGATTTAGAAATTTTTATAAGTGAATTAAATAATTTTAATTCACTAGAAAATCTTGATTATATGGTTAAAAATATCAATGATATTCTTTTAAAAATTAAATCTTATAATTTGCAAACAGAAAATAATGATTTTCATCAAAATAAAGAATCAAATAATGAAATTAAACAAACAGCAATAGAGCTTGAAAATATTCAACAAGACATGAGTCTTCTTTTAGAAAAAGAGAATCAATTATTAGAAAAATTAGAAATTTTAGAAAAACAAAGAGAAGAATTATTTAATAGTTCTCAAAAGATGACGATTAATCGTTATGAAATAATAGGAGAATTAAAAATCTGTGAATCAGAAATTCAAATAGTCGAAGCTTCAAAGAGGTCATTTATGGATAGAAAAGAATATTTTGAAAGTGATTTAAAGGAAGCAGGATTTTTGTTTGGAGTATCTTTTATTCACAAATTACAAAATATTGTCGTAGAAGATAGTACTGTTTCAGTAACTAATATTCATGATCTAAAAAGAAGTATCGATAGATTAAAAATAAGATTAGATGAGCATAGTGGTATAGGTAACGATGTTTTATCAGAGTATGAAAGTACTTTTGAAAGAGATGTTTTTCTAGCTAAAGAAGTTGAAGATATACAAAAAAGTATTTCAAATTTAGAAATTTTATTAGTAGATCTAAAAAAGATTCTAGATGAAAAATTTAATAAAGGAGTAGAGGTAATAAATCAAAGATTTGGAGAGTTTTTTAAGACAATGTTTGGAGGTGGAAGTGCATTTTTATCTATTACTATGGAAAAACGTCGTAAAAGAAAAAAAGATACTGATATTTCTAGTGATGAAGATATCGATGATGGTGATCTTGTTGAGGAAGAAAATTTTGAAAGAGGTATCGATATACATGTTAACTTGCCTGAAAAAAAAGTTAAAGAACTTCAAATGCTTTCTGGTGGAGAGAGATCTCTTGTTTCAATAGCGTTATTATTTGCAATATCACAAGTTAATCCACCACCATTTCTTGTACTTGATGAGACTGATGCAGCGCTCGATGAGGCAAATTCTAGACGCTACGGTGATATGGTGGAACGTCTCAGTGAATATTCACAACTTATAGTTGTTACCCATAATAGAGAAACCATGTCTCGTGCAAATGTCCTATATGGTGTCACATTAGGCTCAGATGGGGCATCAAAATTATTATCTATTAAATTTGATGAAGCTGTTAAGGTTGCAAAATAATAGATTAAGAGTATTCTAAAAAGAAATAATATCTTTATGGATAATTTAATTGAAAATGGAACTTTTATTTTAAATTCCAAAGTAGCAATATTAAATGACGTATTTATAACAGAGACTGTTTCTAAAAAAAGTCCAGTTGAATGCTCGTTGTGTAAGGAGATAGCTTATGGTTACGACGATCAAGGAATTCCTTGGTGCTATACACCAGGAAATCACCCTGATAATATTCAACCTATACGTGTATTAATTAATTATGATTAAATAATATATTTAATTCATCAATATCAATATAATTATATTGATATTTTTTCTTTTATGACTTCTTCTATTTTTGTACCGCGAGATGCTTTTACAAAAATGAATCTATTTTTTAAACTTAAAGCATTAAAATATTCACGAGCAATAGGAACATCCTCAAAGAATTTATATTGGAAATTTGCACGATTACGATAGAATCTTGGTCCGATAATTATTACTTCATCATCATTTTTTATAAGAGAACTTAATAATATCAGTATGTCTGTATGTGATTTGTCTTCCTCATCTCCAAGCTCAAACATGTCACCTATTAACACTATTCTTTTTTCATTAATTGTCTGTGAAAAGAAATCCTGTAATGCAAGTTCCATACTAGTTGGATTTGCATTATAACAATCAAGTATAAAGGTGTAATCATCAGTCTTGATAAGTTGTGAGCGTTTAAGTGTAGGAACATACTCTGATATAGCTTCTTTTATTTTATTTATTTCTACATTGAAGTATTCTCCTACAGAAATAGCCGCCAATATATTTGGCTCATTATATGAACCAAATAATGATGTTTCAAATATTGTATCGCTATAGATTACTCCAGCATAAAGAGATGAATTACTTTTATAAATTTCTTTTGGATAAATAATTTTATTACAACCTTTACTATCTTCTAATAAATCTAATATATTTTTATTTATAAAAACTGGAATATTGTTTTTCAGAGACCAATCATATATTTCTTTGTTCGCCTTTCGAGCGCCCGCCATAGACCCAAACCCTTCCAAATGATCAGCTCCATTGTTTGTCACCAACGCACAAGTAGGGGATATGATATTCATTAATTTAGTATGTTCAAGAGCATGATTAGCTCCAATTTCAATAATAGCTATCTCAGTGTCCATAGGCATAGCTAAAAGGGTCAAAGGCACACCAATGTCATTGTTGAGATTTCCATTTGTTACATGTGTTTTGTATTTTTTATTAAGTACAGCATTAATTAGCTCTTTGGTTGTTGTTTTGCCGTTAGATCCACCAATTGCAATAATTGGTATATTAAATTGATTACGATGATAATTTGCTAAGTCGCTTAATATTTTGTGAGTATCATCTACGATTATATATTTTTCATCTTCAGAAATACCACTATTAACGATGGCTAGACTAGCCCCTTTGTTTATTGCATCAGAAGCAAATTTATTGCCGTCAAAATTTTCTCCTTTTATTCCTATATATACGTCACCAACTTTAATATTTCTAGTATCTATAGATATATTAAACTTATTATTTTGTAATATTTTTTGGTAAATTGATGATATTTCCATATTCATATGTTACGCCAGAGGGGTGTTTTTTCAAAATATAAAGATTTGCATCATTTTTGAAAAAGTATTAGTATCAAAAAAAGTATCAAATGAAAAAAAAGTATATTATTTACCCACTAGTAAATGATAATATTCTTCTTTTTTTAAAAAATAGTACTGGTTTTTCAGGATATATTACAGATAATCTTGATTTTGATAATATAGATATTTTAGGGATTGTAGATATTTTTGTAGCAAAAAAGCACACTGAGAGTTTAGTTTTTTGTTTAGGTATTTTTTCTGATCAAAAAATTGCTACAGAAGTAATTAATAAATTAACCCCAAATCAAAGGTTTTTAGCTCCAACTTGGTTTTCATCTAATTTCGTCTTAAGTCCTAATTTTTATGAATTTAGTAATTTACAAAAAAAATTTTTACCATTAGTTTTAAGTTATCAATCATTTAAGAGTGAAGTTTTCTATCCGGATGACAATTTATTTTTTGAAAAAAGTGAAATTATCACAAATAAATGCTCCAAAAAAGACCTCAATTTTTGAGGTCTTTTATTTTTTAAGGTTTTTAAAAAGAGTAAATTGTGTTATAATATAATAAGATATAGGGTAATAATTTTATTTAGCATAATAGCTTGACTTTGATTTTCTACCGTATATACTATGGGTCGCTCATAAGGAGCGCATTTTATTCTTTGATAATTATATATTGCATTGAAAAATGCGAGTCTAAATCTATCTATTTTAGAGGCAAAAGTCATTTTTCTTTTGCCTCAGTCTAAGATCTTTATTTTTTAAATAAATTTCTTTTAAGAAGAGTTTGATCCTAGCTCAGGATGAACGCTGGCGGCGTGGATAAGGCATGCAAGTCGAACGAACCTTGCCATATGAAGAACAGAATGAGTAGCAATACAAGTGAAGTTTTGATTATGGCGCTGGTTAGTGGCAGACGAGGTAGTAACACGTAGATACGTACCCTAAAGTCGCGAACAACTCACCGAAAGGTGAGCTAATACGCGATAGTCCCTCCGGGGTAAAGTTTTTCGCTTTAGGAACGGTCTGCGGGATATCAGCTTGTTGGTAGTGTAATGGACTACCAAGGCTATGACGTCTAGGGGAGCTGAGAGGCTGACCCCCACCGATGGGACTGAGACACGGCCCATACACCTACGGGTGGCTGCAGTCGAGAATCTTCCACAATGGACGAAAGTCTGATGGAGCGACGCCGCGTGGTTGATGAAGTGCTTCGGCACGTAAAGACCTTTTATGAGGGAAGAATTTTATTGACGGTACCTCATGAATAAGGGGCTCCTAACTCTGTGCCAGCAGGAGCGGTAATACAGAGGCCCCGAGCGTTATCCGGAATTATTGGGCGTAAAGGGTGTGTAGGTGGTATTGTTAGTCGTTTGTGAAAGGCCCGGGCTTAACCTGGGAAACGCGAACGATACGGCAATGCTTGAGTAGAGGAGAGGTAAGCAGAACTCATGGTGTAGGGGTGAAATCCGTTGATCTCATGGGGAATACCAAAAGCGAAGGCAGCTTACTGGCCTCTTACTGACACTGAAACACGAAAGCGTGGGTAGCGAATGGGATTAGATACCCCAGTAGTCCACGCCCTAAACGATCTTCACTAGCTTTTCGGAGTATCGACCCTCTGAGAGGCGAAGCTAACGCGTTAAGTGAAGCGCCTGGGAAGTACGGCCGCAAGGCTAAAACTCAAAGGAATAGACGGGGACTCGCACAAGCGGTGGATTATGTGGTTTAATTCGTAGGTAAACGAAGAACCTTACCAAGATTTGAAACCCAAACGAAAGCTCTAAGAAACTAGAGCCCTCGCAAGACGTTTGGGCAGGTGATGCATGGCCGTCGTCAGCTCGTGGTTTGAACTGTTCCCTTAAGTGGGCTAACGAGCGCAACCCTCGTCGTCTGTTATACGTGTCAGGCGAGACCGCCCAGCCCCAAGATTATATCAGGGTTCTGTATGTACAGATTAAAGTATTTATATTTTGATCTGTACATACAGGATCTCTTTGGATTTTGTATAGAGAAGTAATGAAAAGTATTTATACTCGATTTACTTCTCTATACAGATTCTGAAATGATGTAATTTTTGGGCTGGGAGGAAGGAGAGGATGACGCCAGGTCAGCATGTCCCTTTGATATCTTGGGCCACACACATAATACAATGGTTATTACAATGGGATGCAATGGAGCGATCCGGAGCCAACCCTCAAAGATAGCCCTAGTTCGGATAGGAGTCTGCAACTCGACTCCTTGAAGCTGGAATCGCTAGTAATCGCAGGTCAGCCAAACTGCGGTGAATACGTTCTCGAGTCTTGTACTCACCGCCCGTCAATTCAAGGGAGCCGGTAGTACCCGAAGTCTCTCCACAAGGAGGGCCTACGGTAAGATCGGTGACAGGGAATAAGTCGTAACAAGGCACGGCTAGCGGAAGCTGGTCGTGGATTAACTCAAATTGAGATGTCTTCATATTGTCCTTATGGGATAATATAAAGATTGATACGGTTGATTCGATGTAAATCGAAAAAGGTTGTGGTAAGTGACTTAATACTTACTCCTTGCACAAAGGTTAGAGTGCAAAAATCCATTGGTGTGTATCTATAGAGCACATAAATGGTAGACTGAGGCAATAGAAAGATGATTAAAAAATCAAATTCTCGCATTTTTCAAGCAATATATAAAACTCTAGCATTTGGAGCACTATTTTTAGTGCTCTTTTTGTTTTTTAGTAATTTAAAAAATCAACATAAAGCCATAGATAGTTTTATTATTTTAAATAATGAGAAAATCTTAGTAAGTATTGCAAATACTGACTATTTAAGAACATTAGGATTGTCTGGAACTAAAAATTTAACTAAAAATACAGGTAAATTATTTATATTTGAGTATCCAGATAAGTATAGCTTTTGGATGAAAGATATGAATTATCCTTTAGATATTATTTGGATAAATGAAATGGGGATAATAGTTGATATAAGTTCAAATATAAAACCAGATACTTATCCAGAAACTTTTTCTCCGTCTGAACCCGTTAAATATGTCTTAGAAATAAATGCTAATGAGGCCAAAAAAAGAAATATTTCAATAGGTGACAAAATCATTTTTCCAGGTAATTTTTAATTGTAATTTTTATACCAATAAGATCTTTTATAATAAAGCTATATCTAGACAAGTCTTTACAAAAAACTTTTTTTACTCTCAATAGGTATTAAGAAGAGTTTTTTTCTTGTATAAGAAAGTTTTCTTGTATAATAGTAATACTAAATTATAAGTTAATAAATAATTATATTAATAATGACAACATTGCTCGTAAAAAAAAGAAGTGGTTCGGTTGTTGATTTTGATAAATCACGTATTGAGTCTGCTATAACACGAGCATATGCTGCTACAAATGTAGGACTTCAAGATTTTGAACTTTCTAATCTTGTAGACCGTGTTTTAATAGAAATTGATAAAAGTTACGGTGAAAAGCTTATTCCTTCAGTTGAAGAAATTCAAAATATTGTAGAGAAAGAAATTGCGACAAAAGGAGATTTTGACGTTGCTAAGGCTTATATTTTATATAGAGAAGAGCGAAATAAGGAGCGTAGAAGAGATATTTTTAAAAAAAGAGTTCACTTAAAACCATATGAGTATCCTGAACTATATGAATATGTAGGAGCTATCAGACATTCATATTGGATTCATACAGAATTTAATTTTGTCGGTGATGTACAGAATTTTAAAGTAAATGTAACTGAAAATGAGAGAAATGTCATAAAAAATACAATGTTGGCTATTGCTCAAATAGAAGTAGCTGTCAAAACTTTTTGGGGTGATATGTATAAAAAGATTCCAAAAGCAGAGATTGGAGCAGTAGGAGTCACTTTTGCTGAAAGTGAAGTAAGACATACAGATGCATATGCACATCTTTTAGAGATATTAGGACTAAATGAAGTATTTAAAAATATTGATCAAGTACCAGTATTAATGAAGCGTGTTAATTATCTAGAGAGATCTTTAATAAATTCAAGAAGTGAAGACAACCGTGAATATAGTCAATCAGTATTACTTTTTTCTTTATTTATAGAACATGTTTCATTGTTTTCTCAATTTTTAATAATTATGTCATTTAATAAACATAAAAATTTATTTAAAGGAATATCAAATGCAGTTGAAGCAACATCAAAAGAAGAACAAATCCACGGATTATTTGGTATTGAACTTATAAATATCATTAAGACAGAACATCCGGAGTGGTTCGATAAAGAATTTGAAGAAAATGTTATTAAAATATGCCAAGAAGCATTTGAAGCAGAATCCCAAGTTGTCGATTGGATTTTTGAAAAAGGGGAATTAGATTTTATTTCTAAAGCCGGCGTAATGGAATTTATAAAACAACGATTTAATAATTCACTTAAAAGTATAGGTATCGATAAGATTTTTGAATTAGATGAGTCTTTACTTAAAGAATCAGATTGGTTTTATGATGAAGTTATAGCAACAAAACACGGAGACTTCTTCAATAAAAAATCAATTAATTACAATAAAAAAAATAAAAGCATAACAAGTGATGATCTTTTTTAAAAAATGTATAATTATCAGAATAAAAAGTAAAATATAAAAATATGTATTGGTTAAATGAAAACAGTAAAAAATTTCTAAAAAAAGGCTATCTTGTAGGAGATACTACTGCTGAAGATCGAATACGCGAGATTGCAGAAATTGCTGAAAAATATTTAAACAAACCAGGCTTTGCTGATAAATTTTATGATTATATGTCGAGAGGTTTTTATTCTCTAGCTACACCTATTTGGGCAAACTATGGACAATCCAGAGGTCTTCCAATTAGTTGTTTTGGAAGTTATGTCGATGATGACATGTCTCGTATTTTATATACTCATGCTGAAGTTGGAATGATGACAAAATATGGAGGAGGAACATCATTATATCTTGGAGGTCTTCGTCCACGAGGTTCTCTTATTAAAGATAATGGTCACTCTTCTGGTTCTGTACATTTTTTAGAGCTTTTTGATGAGCTCATAAATATAGTTAGTCAAGGTACGGTTCGGCGTGGTCATTGCGCCCCATATCTTCCAGTTGAGCATGGTGATATTGAAGAATTTTTAAATATTGGAAAAGAGGGTCATCCTATTCAAGAATCAACATATGCAATAACGGTAACTGATAAATGGTTACAAGATATGGTGGCAGGAGACGAAGATAAGCGTAAAATTTGGGCCAAGATTATTCAGCGTCGTACTGAGATTGGGTATCCTTATATTCTATTTAGCGATACCGTCAATAATAATACAGTTGATGTATATAAAGACAAAAACATGAAAATCTATAATAGTAATTTATGTTCTGAAATATGTCTTCCTACAAATGATGAATTATCTTTTGTTTGCTGCCTTTCTTCTATTAATCTTCGTCACTATAATGAATGGAAAGATACTGACGCTGTTGAAACTTTAGTTATGTTCCTCGACACAGTTTTGACTGATTTTATTTTGAGACTTGAAAGTTTTCGTGATAGTAGTGATCCACACAAACAATCAGCTTTTTATTTTATGAAGCGTTCACATAAATTTGCAAAAGAGCATCGAGCCTTAGGTTTAGGGGTGCTTGGATGGCATACATTTTTACAAGAAAATAATGTAGCTTTTGATAGTTCAGAAGCAGAAAATTTAAATGAAGAAATATTTAAAACAATAAAAGATAGGGCATACAAAGCTTCTGGTGATTTAGCAAAAGAATATGGCGAACCTGAAGTTCTGAAAGGTTACGGTCGTCGCAACACTACTCTTATGGCTGTTGCCCCCACTACATCATCAGCATTTATATTAGGACAAGTATCTCAAAGTATTGAACCATTGAT
This sequence comes from Minisyncoccota bacterium, assembly GCA_043746875.1. Lineage (GTDB taxonomy): Bacteria > Patescibacteriota > Minisyncoccia > Phycocordibacterales > UBA9973 > UBA4124. Next base: position 771 of record JAYTQE010000015.1, on the reverse strand, counting down.
GTCTAACTGTTTTGTTAAGGATGTAGATAAAATGAAAATAACTATCAAAAATAAAACACTTGAAGCTTTACTCGAAGAAAAGGGTATTAACAATAAAGATACTTGGGATAATATTCGTGATAACGATGGTTCTGTTCAACATTTAGACTTTTTAACAGAACATGAAAAAAGAGTATTTAGAACATTTAGTGAAATAGATCAAAAAAGTATTATTGACCAAGCTGCTATGCGTCAGAAATATATTGACCAAGCTCAATCATTAAATATTATGATTGATCCAAGTGTCTCTGCAAAAGATTTAAATTCATTATATTTATATGCGTGGTCTAAAGGTATAAAAACTCTTTATTATCAGCACAGTATGAATGCAGCTCAACAATTTGGAAGAAAAAAACTACAAGAAAATGAATCAAAGAAAACAAAAGTTACAGTCTTAGAAGAAGTTTGTGTTAATTGCGAAGGATAAAATAATTTGTGGAAATAATTATTTAAATTAAAAATCCCATGTTTAAAACATGGGATTTTTAATTTTGTTGTACTCATAAGCCGAATTCTGTTCTAGTGATCATTTATCTGCGACATTTGTTGCCAAATGCCTGTAGCGACACTCCTCTCAACCACTTGGTTGAGAGGCTCGGCCTTGCACACGAGTAAGGATTTAGCCGTTTCAACTCTCATGTTGCCATGAGAACTCACCCTAACGGGTGCTCTTCACTTTCGCTCAGAGCGTCTCTGCTCGCACCTCTATACTTGCGTACGGTGGGTGTTACC
>JAYTQE010000014.1:0-6636 GCA_043746875.1 Minisyncoccota bacterium | reverse complement strand
CATGATTCTTTATAGAATTTAGATCACTTGGTATGCCTTTTATATGAAGTATTCCATCTTTGTCAATCAACATATCAATAACTTCACATCCGGAGTCACGAAATGCTTCAATAACACGCGCTCCGCTTTCCAATGAAAAATAATATTCATCCCCCACTCCACCTCTAAGAATTCCAATTCTTTTCATAAAGATATTATAGCATTGCTTTCTTACGTTTTGTTTTGTGGAAAGATAATGCGAACCGATGAGACTCGGAATTTGCAAGAAGGATTTCATATTTATGATCTTGTATTATTTTCTTGTCTCCTGTTATAGCTTTTGGACGATGACGTTCATCCTTAGTTACAGCAATTACTGGGATATCTAATCCTGCTTTTTCTGCTGCTTCATGTGCGACATTACTCTGGATAACATTACCATCGACGATTATCGCATTTGGAAATGGCCATTCTGTGTGAGTAAAGCGTCTAGTTAATATTTCACGAAGTGCTCCCGCATCATTGGCTTGTTTGAATCCTTTGATATTAAATTTACGATATTCATTTTTATTACTTGTGGAATTTTCAATAACTACCATGACACCAACCATATTTGTGCCAGAGAGATGTGCAATATCATAAGCTTCAATGCGAAATACTTCTCCATGAGGTATAGATACTAGGTCACGATTGAGAAGTGAGATATCTTGTATGTGAGTTAGTGCAAATATTTTCTGTTTCAAGATATTAGCTTCTTCAAATTTTTCTTTTTTTGCTAAAACCATCATATCTTTCTGGATATCTCCTAATAATTTCTTAAGCTTACCTTGGAATATGAGCTTGATACGACCAATAGTCTTTTTGTATTGCTTCACAGCTTCCACAGAACGTAAATCTGGTGAGAGATTAATTTGTCGATAAAATACAACTTTATCCTTTTGAGCAGATGCTGTGTCTCGATATGGAAATATTTTTCTAATTATCTTTAATACTTCACGTATAGATGACCCGCTTGGGTACGGACCAAAAACCATATCAAATTTTTGATTTTTTAATCCTAATTTAGGATTATTGATAGTTTTATTTTTATTATCAATATCTTTTTGTCTGATTAGTAAAACTCTTGGAAATTCTTCAGATGTGATTGTAACACAATTGAAACTTTTATCATCCTTCTCTTTGGTATTATAATAAGGTTTGTATTTCTTAATTAAATTAGCTTCAACGATCAGGGCTTCAAAAACGTTCATCGTTTCTTGGTATTTGACAGTTGTACTCTTGAAAACCATATCAACTATATGCGCTCCGCGAGTTTTGATAATGTCCGGTGAGAAATAACTCCGCACTCGATCACGCAGACTAGTAGCTTTACCAATATACAAAATCTTACCCATGGAATCATACCAAAAGTAAACTCCTGGAGTTTCCGGTAATTTCAATTTGTCTAAATCTTGACGTTTCATCTTATTTTAAAATATTAACATAGATGTTAAATTTGACATTTAATTTCCTTAAAGTAGGATTAAATCAAAATTAACAACATGCCAATACAAAGACCTTCAAAAAATCATATTAGTGATGAAAATTTTTGGATTCATATAGATTCAAATACAACCTTCTTGATAATAACTACAGTATCACTGATTGTTATCATTTGGACATTAATTCTTATAATAAAGAAAAAAATAAAATATCAGAGTATCTTAGAGCCAATTTTAATATCAATATTAGTTATTTTCTTGTCATTAAAAGTAGACTCTAATTTAGGGATTATTCTAATTTTTGTAACACTTTTTCTTTTTCTTATATTTATAATGAAAAATAAAACACAACAACCCCGCATATAGCGGGGATTTTTTATAAAATTTTTTTCAGATATTTTCCTGTATGAGAATTTTTATTATCTGCAACGTTCTCTGGAGTACCTCTTGCGATAACTTTACCTCCAGCATTACCTCCTTCTGGTCCAAAATCTATTAAATAATCAGCACATTTGATTAGATCAAGATTATGTTCAATAACTACAACTGTATTTCCTTTGGCAACTAAACGATTCAAAACTCCTATTAAATTTTTAACATCATCATAGTGCAATCCAACTGTTGGCTCATCGAGTAAATATATAGTCTTTTCTAAATATGGACGATAAAGTTCTGATGCAATTTTAACACGTTGAGCTTCCCCACCAGATAATGTTGTCGCACTTTGGCCAAGCTTAACATAACCCAATCCAACATCATTTAAAGTTTTTAACCTATCAGATATAGCTGGTATTTCATCAAAAAATTCTAATGCTTCCTCAACAGATAACTGTAGTACATCGTAAATACTTTTTCTTTTATATTTAACCGTTAATGTTTCTTTGTCAAAACGCTTACCATTACAAACATCACATGTTACATAAACTGTTGGCAAAAAATGCATTTCAACAGCTATTTGACCATTACCTTCACATGCTTCACAGCGACCTCCTTTAACATTAAAAGAAAATCTATTAAGCTTCCAACCACGAAGTCTTGCTTCTTCAGTTGAAGTAAATATTTCTCTTATATGAGTAAAAGCTCCTGTATACGTTGCTATATTACTTCTTGGTGTACGTCCAATAGGAGATTGATCTATCATTATAGTACGAGCTAAATATTCTGTTCCTGTAAAAGAAACACAATTATAAGTTTTTGCACTACGAAGTTTTCTATCAAAACGTGCTTGTAAATTTTTATACAAAACTTCATATAAAAAAGTACTTTTTCCTGATCCAGAAACGCCTGTGATAGCAACCATTTTACCTAAAGGAATATCAATATTTTGATTTTGGATATTGTATAGATTTGCACCAATTACTTTAATCTGACCTTTATCTATGTCTCTTCTTTTTTCTGGAATTTCTATTTTTTCTTCCCTACGTAGATATGCTAATGTACGACTTTCTGAAGTATTTTTTTTAACAGCTAATAATTCATCTAGGTAACCAGAGATAACAACATTGCCACCATGAATACCTGCTCCTGGTCCAATATCAACGATATAATCTGATGCAAAAATAGTATCTTCGTCATGTTCTACAACAATAATAGTATTACCCGCATCTCTTAAATTAATCAAAGTTTTAATAAGCCTTTCATTGTCGCGCTGATGAAGACCTATTGTTGGTTCATCTAATACATAAAGAGCACCAACAAGACGCGAACCAAGCTGACTTGCTAAACGAATTCTTTGCGATTCCCCTCCTGAGAGAGTATTAGCTGTTCGAGATAATGATAAATATTCAAGACCAACATCTAATAAAAAATTTAATCTGTCTTCTATTTCTTTAATAACTCCTCTGCCTATTTCTTTATCTTTTGTTGTTAGTTTTAAATTACCAAAAAATTCAAAAGATTGTTCAACAGACATTGATGTAAGTTCGACAATATTAGTACGTATTTTCCCACTTTCAAGAAATACATTTAAAGCCTCTGGTCTTAAACGTTTACCTTTACAAGTTTCACAAATTTCTGTTCCCCCAAAAAATTTAGTTCCTATGCCATTACATTCAGGACATGCTCCATAAGGAGAATTAAATGAAAAAAGTCTTGGTTCAATCTCTGGAAATGAATACCCATCATTTGGACAAGCAAATTTAGCAGAAAGCAAAAATTCTTGAAGCGATTCTGTTTTCATAGAGAAATCCTCTGACGCGCCAATGACAACCTGAACCAAACCATCAGATTCGCTAATTGCTCTTTCTACAGCTTCAAAAAGTCTCAATTCTGCATCTCGAGTATTATCTTTAAATTCATGAACAGCGAGTTCATCAACTAAAACTTCAATATTATGTTTTGAGGTTTTATTCATATCTATACGCTCACGAAGGTTTTTAATTTTACCGTCAACACGAACAGTAGAAAAACCTTTGTTTAAAAAGTCATATAATAATTGATAGTATTCTCCTTTTCTACCTCTAACAATTGGAGCAAATATTTGTATCCGTGTATCGTTAAATTCTATACCTAATATGTCTTTATTTTTTACCTTAGATAATTCTTTAATCTTAGCAATTATAAAATTATTTATTTCTTCTGGGGAAAGTTTTGTAATTATTGTTCCACATAAAGGACAATATGCTTTACCTATACGAGCATACAAAACGCGCAAATAATCATATATTTCTGTAATAGTTGCAACAGTTGAGCGAGGGTTGTTTGAGCGAGATTTCTGATCTATAGATATTGCAGGAGAAAGTCCGGTGATTTCATCAACATCAGGCTTCGGCATTTGATTCAAAAATTGACGTGCATATGAAGATAGTGATTCAACATAACGACGTTGTCCTTCGGCAAATATTGTATCAAAAGCAAGAGAGCTTTTTCCTGAACCAGAAAGCCCAGTTATTGAAACCATTGAATTCCGTGGAATACTAACATCTATATTTTTAAGATTATGAGTTCTTGCTCCCTTAACTACTATAAAATCTATTTCTTTTTTATTTTTTTCTTTTTTAACCATACTAAAAACTATCAATCTTTATCTATAGAGATCATAGAACAATATCTTATCATATAATTTATGAATAAAAAGATGTATAATACTAATATGAAATTAGAAAAAATAGACTATAAAATAATCAATTTTTTAAAAAAAATAACAGTCCCATCAGCAAGAATAGCTTTGTTTATAATATTTTTTTATTTTGGATTTTTAAAACTTATTGGCCTATCTCCTGCTTCAGAGCTTGTCTATTCTTTATTTAATCAAACAATAAACTTCATGGACTTTACTATTTTTTATATTTTATTTTCATTATTTGAGTGTCTTATAGGTATATTATTTTTAATAAAAGGAGCAGAAAGAATAGTTTTTCCTCTTTTATTGTTTCATATAGTTACAACAACTCTACCACTTTTTATACTTCCTGAAGCCATTTGGCAACAAAAATTTATTCCAACTCTTGAAGGTCAATACATTATAAAAAATATAGTTATAATTGCAGCTGCTATTGGGCTTGTTTCTCACATACATCCATTGTCTGAAAAAAATTAATCATTAAAATTTGAAATTTTAATTAAGGATTCTATATATTTACGATCATGAGAAAGTCTGGGTACTTTATTTTGTCCTCCGAGTTTTTTTCTTTCACCCATAAATCTATAAAAAGTTCCTGTTTTAACAACTCTTATAACAGGTAACTTTAATAACAAATCATTTGTTCTTTTTGTGTTATAATCACTATTCAAAAGTCTAATTTCTCTATCCAATAAACTTACAAAATCATCTAAATTTTTTGATTGATCAATAAATTCAATAACCCATTCATGGAATCCTGACGAATTATCTTTATTTATATTAGGAGCTATGCTGTATTCAGAAATTTTACATTTTAATATTGAACACACTTTAGCCAAAGCACTGTCAGTATTAGCAACCATTAACTCTTCTCCAAAAATATTTATAAAATGAGAAGTTCTACCAACAATTTTTATCCTGTATGGACTAATTGACACGAATTCAATTACATCCCCTATTAAATACCTCCAAAGACCTGAGCTAGTTGTAATAATCATTGCATATTGTACCCCTAAAGAAACCTGAGTTATGTCTATCGCAAACGATTTATCATTTATTTTATCAAACGGAATAAATTCATAAAATATATTATAATCAAGCATAAGTAACATTCCTTTTGAAGAAGTATCTTGAATTGCAAAAAAACCTTCACTAGCATTATAAATTTCTTGATAAAAGATTTTTTCTTCAAATAAATCGTTAAAAGATTCTTTATATGGATCTATAGATACCCCTCCGTGAAAAAAAGCTTCTAAATTAGGCCATACTTCAAAAATAGATTTTTTATTAGATTTTTCTAAAATTTTTTTTAAAAAAAGATTAGACCAACTAGGAACACCTGCTATCAATCTAACATCTTCTTTTATTGTTTCACTAGCTAATATTTCAAGTTTTTCTTCCCAAGAAGAAAGTGTCGCTATTTCAAGTTTTGGGACACGTAAATTATCTATCAAAAAAGGAGTCTTTTTCATAAGGATAGCCGAAAGGTCACCTATTGTTATATTTTTATTATATTGATGATTTTTATCAAAACTTCCTCCAATTCCTACTGATTTTCCTAAAATAATCTTCGACTCTGGTTTTTGTTCATAATGTAAAAAAATAGCATCTTTTCCTCCTTTTAAGTGACATTCTTTTATATTATCCTCTGTCATTGGAATATATTTACTTTTATCATTTGTTGTACCGGATGATTTTGCAAAAAAATAAACCTTACCTGGCCAAAGAATATTTTCTTCAAAATTCAACATTTTTTCTATAAAAGGAAATATATCTTCATATTTTGAAATAGGAGTTTTATCTTTAAAATCACTATAAGACATATTTTTTGTATATTGATGAATTTTCCCCCATTCTGTTTTCTCTCCATTTTCTATAAGAAAATCAAAGGTTTTTTTTTGACAAAATTTAGCGTCATCATGATTATTATATATGCGCGTAATCCTATCTCTTGAAAAAAAATTAATTATTTTATTTAAAAAAATCATAATTATATATTTACATAAGTTTTTTCTTTTAAAATCTTTATCTCGTCTCTAAGTATCGCAGCGGTTTCAAAATCCAACAACTTAACAGATTCTTTCATTTCACATTCTTTCATCATAATAAGTTTTT
>JAYTQE010000013.1:0-8352 GCA_043746875.1 Minisyncoccota bacterium | reverse complement strand
GTAACAATTTATAGTACAGAATCTTGCCATTTTTGTCATTTAGCAAAAGATTATTTCAAAGCAAATAATATTAGCTATACTGAATATGATGTAGGTGCTAATATCGAGAAAAGAAAAGAAATGATTGAACTCACAGGACAACTTGGTGTTCCTGTAATAAAGATTGGGGATAATATTTTAGTTGGATTTCAAGAGTCAAAAGTAAGTGAAATGTTATCTGAATAATTAAAAGAATCTTTTTTATTATTTTGTGTATATTCGGATATTTTAAGTGATTACTATATAATCTATTATTATTTGCTCTTGTAGTTAAATGGATATAACTACCCCGTCCTAAGGGGTAATTGTAGGTTCGATTCCTGCCAAGAGCACATATTTTTGCTATAATATAAATTATGGAACCATATTTAAATGATAGGCTTCTAGCTATAGAAGCAAAAATTGATCAAAATCAAAAAATTATTTCTGAAATAAGACGTTCTCAAAAAATAGCTAATTATACTAAGATACTTTATTGGGGATTTTTTATATTAGCAGGACTTGGAGCCTTTTATTTTGTTCAACCATTTATAGGTCAACTCAAGGATGCTTACGGTCTTACAGGAGGGACAGAGAATCAAAATTCTGGGTTACTTGATCAATTAAAACAATTTAAAGATTTATCTAATACATATAATAACTAATAAAATCTTGCTTATAAGTAGTTTTTCGTGTATAAAATAATATATCAACTGCTCAGATAGCTCAGTTGGTAGAGCGCTCCCCTGAAGAGGGAGATGTCGCCAGTTCAAGTCTGGCTCTGAGCACATTTTCCAAATAAAAAAATCCTTATTTTAAGGATTTTTTTATTTGGAAAATTAGATTGATTTAATTTTTAACAAAGCTTTTCTTTTTTTATCAATTTTTGGTAACTTTATAATGAGCATTCCATGTCTTTCTATTGCCTCAGCTGAGTCTATCTCTATTTCTTCTGGTAAGTTAACCAGACGTTCAAATGCCCCCCAATAAAGTTCTTTTATATGATAACTTTCATCATTAATAGTTTTATTTTCTTCTCTTCTTCCTGAAATACTAACCAAGTCACGAGTAATATCTATTGATAAATTCTCAGGCATAACCCCTGCAATTAATGTTTGAATAATTATTTCTGTAGGCGTTTCGTATACATCTACAGGTAATTCTCCAACCTCTTCTTTTTGTATTTTTTCATATTTATTTTCTAATTCATGGTTAGATTCTAAAGAAAGATGTCTTTTTTCGGAATTTTGATTTTCATTAAGTATTTCTTTTTGATCAATAGAATCATTATCATCAAATCTTAAATTTCCAGCTAATCTCTCAAAAAATGATTTTTTTTTCATAATATTTTTTTTAATATGTATTTAGTACTCTTGGAGGAAAACGTCTAAGTTTTTCTAGAATTATATGACTAATAATAGCTGTGATCCACAAGTATCCGTATATTTGAAGTAAGCTTGCAGTATCATTTCTAATTATAAAAAAATTAAAGGTTGAATGCAAGAAAATTGCACCTCCTAATCCTAAAATCATTCCAAGTAATCTCAAATTTTTTGGACTAAGCGATATACATATTCCAATAAAACAACTTGAAATTGCATGTAAAAGAGTAGATCCTAAAAAACGAAGCCCCCCAGTTAATAAACCGGCTGTCATATTAAAACCAGATAATGGCTTAAGTACATAAAGAATATTTTCTAAAGCAGCAAAACCTAAAGCAACAGCTATTAAGTACATTGCGGGGTCTATTGGACGGTCATTGTAATAGCTTTTATAGGCTACAACATAAAAAACAATAAATTTTAATAATTCTTCTATACCAGCCCAAACAATAACACGAATATTTGGATCAAATACAAGAGTTTTTGCTATTTGTTGTAGATAGGTAGCAAAAATAACACTTATTCCTCCTAATACAAAACATAAAACTATCAATCCAAAAGGATCACGATGTTCTCTTGATATATTTAACCAAAATACTAACCAAATAATAGAAGGAATGAGTCCAATTACTATAGCCCACATTGTTGGGGATGTTATTTGATCTGTGGCCATGATGAAATCATTAAAATATTTCTTTCTTTTATGGGTAATATTTGCCAAATAGATTCAGTTACAAAAGGCATAAAAGGATGAAGCACTTTTAAATTTTCAGTAAGTAATAAATATAAAAGTTTTTGACGAGATTTTTTTATTTTGTCCTCATCACTTGTAAGTAATATTTTACTTTCTTCAATAATTGAAGAAGCAAGAGTCCCCCAAATATAATGGTATATTTCTTCTGAAGATGTATGTAAATTATGTTTTTCTATATTGTTAGTTATTTTAGATAATTCTATTTTCCAATAATTATAGTGAGATTGATCTTGTTCTGTTAGATCTATTTCTAAATTTATATTTTCAATGTTTGACAGAATAAAACGTGATATATTCCAAATTTTATTTGCAAATAATTTGTAACCTTTAATTTTATCTTCAGAAATTTTACTATCGGTTCCAGGAGCTGTTCCAACAACAAGAGCCATTCTTCCAGCATCTGATCCATATTTATCAGCAATATCTATCGGATCTATTCCGTTACCTAGAGATTTAGACATTTTATTTCCTTTATTGTCACGGACTGTTCCATGTAAATAAATAGTTTTGAAAGGAATAGTATTAAGATGATATTTTGTCATTAATATCATACGAGCTACCCAAAAAAAAAGTATTTCATACCCAGTTTCAAGAACATCTACTGGGTGATAGATGTTTAAATCATCTGTCTTCTCTGGCCAACCAAGAGTGGAAAAAGTCCAAAGTGCAGATGAAAACCATGTATCAAGAGTGTCTCCGTCTTGTACCCAATCATCCCCAATAGGTGCATCTATTCCTGTATATATTTGATCTCCTTTGTACCAAACAGGTATTTGATGTCCATACCAAATTTGTCTAGATATACACCAATCTCTTAAATTGTCAGTCCAATGAAAATATGTTTTATCAAAATATTCGGGTATTATTTTTATTTCTTTATTTAATAGAGGTTCTATTATTAATTCTTTTAGACTTTTATTGTTACGATTTGCTATGGGTTTATTAACATCAATAAACCACTGAAGCTTTGGTAACGGCTCAACAATTCCTCCAGTTCTTTCTGCTGTTGCGACATTTTGATCTATCTCCTCCTCTTTTTCTAAAAGTGCCTGATCTTTTAACCAAGTCACAATAACTTCACGTGCTTCTACTGTTTTTTTGCCTATTAAATTTTCATCACCAATAGACATTTTTGCATATTCATTTATAACTTGAGGATGAGGTAAATTGTGACGCTCTGACATTTCCCAATCAATTATAGAGTGAGCAGGAGTTACTCCAAGAGCTCCTGTCCCAAAATCTTTTTCGACACTTTCATCTGCGATAATTTTTATATGGATAGGTACATTACAAAATATTAAATCGTACTCTTTTCCAATATATTTAATGTATCTTTCATCACTAGGATGAACCGCTACAGCCACATCTCCAACTTTTGTTTCTGGACGAGTTGTTGATATTGAGATAGGGAAGTCAGCTGAATATTTAAATGTATAAAGTACTGATTTTCTAGACTCATAAACTATCTCATCATCAGATATAGTCGTTTGTCCTTTTGGATCCCAGTTGACTATTCTATTACCCCTATATATTAATCCATCCTCATACATGGTTTTGAATGCAGTACGAACAGCAAGACTACGTTTATCATCTAATGTAAATGCTTCTCGTGACCAATCACAAGATGATCCCATGATTCGTACTTGAGAAGTGATAGTGTCATGACTTTCTTGTGCAAATTTTTCTATTCGATTAAGCATTTCTTCTCGTCCTAAATCATGTCGAGATTTACCTTCTTTTTTCTGTATATCTTTTTCAACCTTTGATTGTGTAGCTATAGCAGCATGATCTGTTCCAGGAATCCAAAGTGTTCGATATCCACACATACGTTTGTAACGAATCATGATATCTTCAACGGTTAACATTAAGGCGTGCCCCATATGGAGCACTCCAGTCACATTTGGTGGAGGCATAATAATAATATAAGGATCAGCGCTAGTAGGAATTAAATCATCCGCAATCATTTTGTCAGGATTAAAATAGCCAGAATCTTCCCATAATTTATAAATAGCAGATTCTTCTGTTTTTGGGTCGTAAGGTTTTAATAGTTTTTCTGGTACATTTTTTTCTTGAAAATCCATTTCCATCCTGGAATATTATCACTTTTTGATCTAATTTGCTATTGATAAATTACCGAGAGCTATTAATTCAGAAGGGTTGATTGTTTTTATAGATCCACTTTGTATTTGTGAAATAGCAGCAATACCTATCATGATTGCATTATCAGTCGCGAGCCAAGGTTCTGGAAATAATATATTACCTTTTAGGTCTTGTTTTATTAATCTTTCAAATTCTGATCTTAGATATGTATTACTTGCTACGCCACCACCAACTATTAGAGTTTGTATTTGATATTCTTCTACTGCGGATAATGTTTTTTTAATTAATACTTCAATAACTGCATTTTCAAATTCACACGCAACAATACTTTTTTCTTCATCAGTAAGTTCACGAGAATTTTGAGCTGTTATATCTCGAATCAAATAAAGTGTAGCTGTTTTAATACCAGAAAATGAAAAATCATAATCTTGACTGTGAATCATTGGTCTAGGAAGTTTGTAGCGAGGACTGTCCTTGCTAGAATTTCGGAATTCGGCGGCTAATTTGGATATGGCAGGTCCTCCAGGATAAGGTAGTCCAATCATCCTTGCAACTTTGTCAAAAGCCTCTCCAATAGCATCATCACGAGTTTGTCCTATTTTTTTATAATTACCTAGACTATCAGATAGAACTAATTCTGTATGACCACCGGATACAAGTAATGAAAGTACAGGAAATTTTAAATTTTCTATTTTATAATTTTTTTTATCTTCACTAATTTGTTTTAATGTCGCTGTTATTATATGTCCTTCCATATGGTTTATTGGAATTACAGGAATATTCCAAATAGTTGCTAGAGCTCGAGCTGTATTTACTCCAACCCACAATGCTGGTTCAAGCCCAGGACCAATCGTTACCGCTATATAGTCAATATCTGGTTTTTTATAAAATTTAAGAAAAGGAAGTAATTGTTCTTTTAATTGTGATTCTTTTTCATTTAAAAATTCAATACTATTTATTTCCAGTACTTCATCTACAGGATAAAGTAAAAATGACTCATCTAAGGCTTGAATAAGTAAAGGAATTATTTTTTCAGCATGAGCTCTTTTTGCTAAAGCAGGGAAGACTCCACCATATTGTGTATGAATTTCTATTTGACTAGATAGGGTATTGCTAAGTATTTGAAGCTCATTTGAGTCATTAGAACACTCTAGAATAGTTACCCCCGTTTCATCACAAGATGTTTCGATGCTTAAAATTTTCACAATGCTATACTATAGCATTAGTTGATTATTATCAAAAATGTGTTAAGGTTATAAAAAATATTTATGAAATACAAACATATGATCTTTACAGGATATTCTGGAGCAGGGAAGACTCTTATAGCAGAATTGATTTTTAAAATGGAACATCTTATTTGTAAATGTGTAACATCAACAACAAGAAAACCAAGACTTGGGGAGAAAAATGGTATCGATTATTTTTTCTTAACAAAAGAAAAATTCCTTTTTGAGGAAAAGAATCAGAAATTTATTGAAACTAATTCTTATCTTAAGGAACTTGGTTTACCAAATTTTCTTTATGGAACACCAAAAGCTTTTGTTGAAGAAAATAGATATAAAAAACCACTTTTTTTCAATGTAGATCCAAATGGGGCGTTAGCTTTGAAAGATTATTTTGGCGATGATTGTGTCACATTTTTTATAGATGTTGAGGATATAGATGTTTTAAAAAGACGTTTAATCTCTAGAAAATCAACCGAAGATGATGAAGAAATTCAAGCAAGATTAAAACTTTTTGATATTCAGTTTAATAAAAGAGATCTTTTTGATTATCGTTTTGTAAATAAAGAAGGTTTAAAAAATGCAAAAAATCTTGCAAAAAAAATATTAAAACTTTCTTTGAATTAAAATTTAATCCCCCACAATTTGTGGGGGATTTTTTTATATATTTTTATGGTTCTCGTGAGCTTGTTTTTGAAGTATTTCTAATTTTTTAGAAATTATACTTAACTCATCTTTAATATCAGATATTGCAGTTACTTCATTTCTTAAATCTACTTCTGTTTTTTCACTTAATTTTTTTTCTCCACGAAGCCCAGATAAGATTAGCTCATTACCAATAAAACTTGAAGTAAAAGCTCCTGTTGTATAAAGAATTACTAAACCTACAATAAAAGATATAGGACCATCCCACCAAGGAGTCGGCATAGAGGCTATAGATGAAGTTACTGAAGAATGCATTTGATCAACACTGTGCCAGACACCTCGCCAAAAAAGTACAATTCCTATCCCTACAACTAAAGCATAAAACTTAGGATAATGGCTTAAATAATTACTAATTTTATTTTCAATTTTTCTTAAAATATGATTCATATTTGATATTATAACAAAATTAATTTAAATATCTCTATTTATTTTTTTCTAATAAAATTAAAACCCAATATTAAAATATTGGGTTTCTTTTAATAGTTTAATAAAAAACCAGAAAAACAGTTAAATGAAAAATCAATAAAATATGATTTTTCTAAAATTAAATTTTTACTTTTACAACCAAAACAATAAATATGTATTTCCTCATATAATTTAGAAGATAAAAGTAGTCTAAGTTTATCTTTTTTTTCATTTAATAAGGGAAGTACAGGTTTTTTGTAGTAGATATCTAAAGGTGAATAGGTATCATTCGGTTCGATTTTTGAGTGATTTGGTAAGTTTATATAACAATCTATAAATGGCCTATTAAACCTTATCAAAAAGTTACAAAGTACATTAAAAACTAGGTTTATCTCTTCTGTTTCTAAATAAAAAAAGTTTTCTTTTGGAAGTAGAATTTTTCTTTCAATAGAATATCCTCTATCAGTTCCTATAAATTTAGTTTTTATATCAAAAAATTCTGAAAGGTTAATGCATTCTTTTGATGGATGATTAATATCTATAGGGAATAGATTTAGAAAAATTTTACCCCAAAGAATTGAATCAGAGACATATTCAAAATCATTTTTCGGATCGTAAAAAATTGAATCTACCATAATTTAATTTTTAAAGTTTTTATTATATTTTTTTATTGAGATTAACATAATTAAAAAAATAATCAATGTATCTCTTTGTTTGTGATAATTTGTAGGAAGTTTGAGAGCTCCTTGTTAGAAAATATAAGATTTTCTTAGGCTTTTCAACTCCGTGACCTTAAAAAGAGCTATATTTTAATAAATTATGTGTCACGAATCACTAAATATAATTTTTCGCTTTACTCAAATTCTACAAAGTGTTCGCGACCCCGCCTCGATTCCTTCGACAAGCTCAGGATATCTGCGGCTTTACCGTGTAGCAAAACACCCCATGCAGATGGGGATGTTTTGTCGCGGTGACCCTACGGAGAGTCGAACTCCGCTTCCCTCCTTGAAAAGGAGGTGTCCTAACCGATAGACGATAGGGCCATATGTTTATATTGTACAAATTTTTCTTAAAAAAACAACCCTATTTAAAATAGGGTTGCAAAGATGATTTTTAGTTTAAATTAAATTCAATTTCTTTAAAAAGAGTATTCGGATTTTTATTAAATTTAATCTTAAATACATCACCTTCTTCAAATTCAGATTCTATCAATCCTAAAATACAAGGACATCCCGCAATAATAAGTAAATTGGAATTTTTTTTATTGTGGTTTTCGATTGTTTCTTTTATCAAGGATATCTTTTTTGAAAGAAGTTGATAAAAGGATTCTTCAAGGAACTTGGCCTTTTGAATTAAAATAACTTTTCTAGATAATAAATTTTCAATTTTTTCTCGGTCTAAATTTTCTGATACCTCTATTGAGGCAAGAATTACTTTGGCTCCCATAATTTGTTTTTTATTAATTATAACATATATAAAAATATTGGCAAATAAAGTATTTATCTGTTAATATTAAAATCTAGTTTAGACTAGAGCGATTAGCTCAGCTGGTAGAGCGCTACATTGACATTGTAGAGGTCACAGGTTCAAGTCCTGTATCGCTCACTTTTAATACAACAGTTCAATATTTTTACAATATTACTTAATGAGGTGATTGAGTTTATAATTGTTTAAATTAAAATTATTTTTTATGGAAAATAAGAGTACATTGAAGTTTTTTAATAAAAATCTAGATTATCAAGAAAAAGGTCATATTTGGTCTGAA
>JAYTQE010000012.1:0-1548 GCA_043746875.1 Minisyncoccota bacterium | reverse complement strand
CTTCAAGCTAAATTTTATGCTATAGCTGACAAGCTTCATACAGATACAGATGCCAATATAGAGCTACAAAATTACGATACTTTCAAAACAAAAGCTATGCAGATAAAAGAGCTCTATACTTATTGCCAAGAAAAAGCCCCTCTTGTAACAGACCCTATTTATCAAAAAAGAGTACCTACTCCATTTTGGAGTGAAGAGTCTAGAGATAGTGAAACATTTATTACACCTAATGGCCCTATTGATACGACTGGATATCCACTTAATACAGAAAGAGTACCGAGAACACAACCATTTAAACAAAAGGACCATCAAATAGACCTAAATGATTGGCCTAGACTTAAACATATTATAGAATACGCACTTCGTTTGAATTTGTGGTAAAAAAAAATTTCTTCGTGATATAATATCAATGTGAATTCTGGCATATTTAGCCATAAAAAAACTTTTTTAAAACATTTTTCAAAATTGTTTTTATTTTTGATATTCTTTTCATTTATTTTATTATCAAATATAAAAATCTCTTACGCTGACTACGAAAACTACACAGAACTTTTCAATGGAAATGATCCTGCCAAATCTTTACTAAACATTTCTTTAATCAGAAAATCAACAGATCCTAATGTCACTGTTCCTGTTATAGTTCCAGAATTTAATTTCAGAGGAAGCTTTGACATTACAAAAAATGAAGCAAGTTGGTACTGGGATAGAATAGGATTAGGTTCTACGTATCCTTTTTTATTACGTATCTGTGATAATGCTGATTCTAATGAGGATAATTGTTATTTTTCTAATATTCCATATGAAGAAGAACTAAAAAATGATGCGAAGTTATTTTGTAAAGCAGACAAATGTGAAATTAATAATACAATTCCTTTTACAAAAATTTACCAATATGATGGTTATGTTACTAGTGCTGGAGCTGTACAAGGTGGTGGGAGTTATCAAACTATAAAAACAAATGATATTCGAAAAAACAAATTTAATGTTGACTTTAAAACTCTCGAACTTTTTAAATTAAAAGATGGCAAATTTGATCAACAGGCTTCTTTGCAAGAACTTTTTGCTATTGGTAGTGGCAAGTCTTACAAAGCTGATATGTGGTATTGCGGGAAAAAAGTATCAGGAGAATCTTTCCCTTCAAATGACCTAGCTGACAACAATAATATTCACAAATTTCAAGGTTTGTGTACAGGTGGTGTTTATTTTAAAATAGCAGAAACAAATCTAAAGGCTATACCAAGCACTTTGGCACAAGCATCTACTGAAACAAGAGATACCTTAAGTGCTGTAGATCAAAAAACAAGTAACAATACAACTAGTGCATTACCTGTATGTAGTTTTTGGAGTTGGACAATTGCTGGTTGCCTAGCTAATCTTGTTTATTATCTTATATATGTTCCTATTGCTTGGTTTGCTGGAATAATGGGTTCTTTATTTGACTATTTCTTAGGATATTCATTGTCTGATGAGTCCTATAGAGCATCTTTTGCTGTTGAGGGGTGGAAATTAGTAAGAGATATATCAAATGTATTTTTTATTATCATACTT
>JAYTQE010000011.1:0-1978 GCA_043746875.1 Minisyncoccota bacterium | reverse complement strand
GGCAGGCAAAAAACCAAATAAGCTAAATCCTACCCTAAACAGTAATGTGTGCTTTCAGCACTCTTTGCGCATCTCGCGTCCGCTCGGTCAAAGCGCAGAGCCACAGCGTATCGTATTTTATTACTATAAGAATAACGACAACATAATAATATAATTTCCGAACCGACTTTTATATTTTACAAACTATCCTCTATTTTTTTTATCTTTAAGTAAATTATCACACAAAATGACTAAAAGCGCTTACATAATAGTTATTACTTTTATATTTTGCTTAAAACTAACCGCTCAAAAGTCTGAATATACTTACTTATGCTACGCGTATGACACAACATCAGACGCATTTGGATATATAGATTCTAAAGGTGAATTTGCTATTAAACCACAATATCTTTTAGCTTTCAATTTTTCTGATGATCGAGCTTTTGTTCAGTTTAAAGATTCGACTTGGGGGCTAATAAATTATAAGGGAGAAAAGATATATGCTCTTCCTGACACCATAGGCAAACATGTTTTCAGTTATTTAAGAAGCCTTGCAGGTAATATTGAGAAGCAAAGCTACATGAATGAGCACTTCTGGGTATTTGCTTATGATTTTTTTGATAATATTGAAATTAGAGATAGTGTACTTTTACTAAACGAAGAATGGTTTGAATTTACATTTCAAAAAAGAAAAATTTCGACATTTTCAAGTGCTCAAATTTATCCTATTAACTATTATTTCCATTTAAAAAGGGGCTTATTAAAAGGTTCGAACAATAAGCTAATAACAGGTTACCCTATATATAAGTTTTCCAACGGGTTAGCGATTTTCAGAAACGCTATTGAAAGATACGAATTCATTGATGCTACAGGACAAACAAAAGTTTTAATTCCCGATAGCCTTTCCAAAGGCGGATATTTTATAAAACAGGTCTTTTGCAATGGTTCAGCTACATTGTACACAAGAAGCAGTTACATTTATACCAATGCCAATGGCCAAAAAACGGATTGTTATTTCTCTGACAAACTTAAATACGTTTCAACAATATACAGTGATGGAAAAATTGTTGTGGTATCGGACTCTAATGAAGTAAAGAAGTTATTCCTCGATTCACAAAATGCAGAACTAGTTGAAAAACGCTCCAAAGAAAACAAAATAGTATATTATAACGAACAGGTTTATTATAAAATAAACGGCTGTTTAAGTGCTCCGAAAGATTATTGTAATTGTGGCTTCTTTGAAAAGAATGATTTATTTGCCTACACGTCCAATGTCATAGAGTACCCAAAATCAAATCACTACTATTCAAAAGAGGAAAAAGACAAGGCTCACAATGGTTTCATAGGATTTTGGGATAAGAATCAGAAAGTGAAAATAAAACCTAAGTACAAATACAATACAGTAGGTACAGAATTCAGAAAAGTATACAAAAAATAAATATTTATTTGCGTTTCATGTAAAATTTATTTTTGCTCAAAATGTAAATTGACCTAACCACTCAAACAACTAAACTGCCACAATTTGTAGTCCTCTGTGCATAGAACTAAGTGCATAGAACTTCGTGTAATCAGCCGCACATTTTGCAAGCACATTTGAGTGCTAACTTTAAAAGTCAGTAATTTTAGTTTGCATCAAATAAGCTTTCAAAATTTCCTCCCCGCCTGTGGGTGCTATCAGAACAAGCAATTTTCCAAATTGCCTATCTATCCCGCAGCAAATAACTAAAAACTATGTTCCAATTAAACATTCGGCATTTTACCAACTAACCGCAAAACCTGTGTATGCAGAAACGTAACCAGAACGTAAACTAAATAAGGCGCACAAAACATAACAGCACCTAAAAAAAATGCGGGCAGAAGTATAAGTTTTTTGCCTACAATTGGTCGCTTCGCGAAAGTTTGTTATTTTTATGTAGGCAAAAAAGAGTACAGTATTTCGGCAACTAATAAATATTGTGTCGGTAGAAAACATTTCGGTTTCAAAGCCGCACTTCTTTTA
>JAYTQE010000010.1:0-12629 GCA_043746875.1 Minisyncoccota bacterium | reverse complement strand
GCAGACTTCTTTTTCTAAAGATGAAAAAATTGGGGTGGAAGTTTTAAGTTTGAACGGAGGCGAGGGAAAAATAATTGTACAAGATGAAAAAACAAAATTTGAAAATTGGAACAGAATTAAACTAACACCAAAAGAGATAGATATTTTAGAAAAAACTTACAGTTCGGACGTTGTAAAAGAAGCTCTAAAAAAAGCCTATGAGAACAAGACAGAATCAGCTTTTGAAGATTTTGATAAAAATAGTAAAAATATAGATAAAGAACTAAAATCAGATTTAGAAAGAGCAAGTCCAGAAAAAGGAATTGAGGCAAACAAGGCATTTCGTGAATTTCAAAATCTTTCGAATAGTTTTAAAACTACTTTAAAAGAAAAAGCTGAAGAATTAAAAGCAAAAGGAGTAAATTTTAGTCCTGACTATGTTCAAAATTACGGAGGAAATTATAAAGAATATGGAAAGCTTGGCGAATATGATCAAGATAGCGAGCTTATTGAACAAATAATGCGTAACCCCTCAACATATCCTCCAAGATTAAATTTTGATGCTCTAAAAGAATACACAGACAAGCGAATAGAACAGATTAAGGAGTTGACTGAAGATATTAAGAAACTAGAAACTGAGGAGGATGTAAGTAGATTTACAAGAGGTGAAGAAAGTGGAATACGCAAAGCTCATAAGAATATTCTTTATACAAAATTCGACGGAGTAAAAAGACCTCAATATTATGCGAATGAACAGAGTTGGGAGCAAACAAAAGTTAAGGGTTTAATGCAATTTAAGTCATATGATGAAGCTTTAAATTATTTTAATAAAAAAGATTCAGACCGAAAGATTCTGAAAGATAAAATTGTTAAAACAATCGAAACTGGTATTGAAACTGATATAAAAGGAAAAGAACTTCGCAAAGAGATTGAGTCTCAAAAATTTGGACGAGATATTAGTAGTATAGAAAATGAAATTTCTAGGCTAGAAAAAAATAAAAAGGAAGCACTTACTTTAATGACAGAACTTATAAAAATTGAAGCTTCATTGCCAAACGAAGATGTTATTCTTAGTGGAAATGAAATTAAGGTTCCTTCTATTGGTAAAGAATTGGAACAACTCAAAAAAGATACAGAAACGGAGGAACAAAATTTAAAGAACCTAAAACAGAAAATTTCTAACCACGAATCAAGCAAGCCGAGACTTTTTGGAAAAGATCAGTGGGAAAAAGATTTAACTGATCTTAAACAAGAAGAAAAGGAACTAAAGGGGAAAATTAGCAAAATGGGTAACGAGAGCTATTCTGCTCTGTACAAAAATTATTCTTTTCGTATTCCTGTTCCTCAATATTCTGATGTTGAAAAAATAGTGAACGAACAAAAGTATCTTCAAGCTAATTCGAGAGAAATTTTTTCTTATTTAAAGAATCAACTAAATGAAGTTGTGAACCAGAAAGTTCCTGAATCAGTTTTACGTTTAAATAAAGAATATAAGGATTTAGAGAAAAGTCTTTCATAATTTTGAGAGTGCTATCTGCGCGCGAGGAACACTAGCATCACAAATTTTCAAAATAGGTTAGAATTTTGTGATATAAATTCACAAAAACAAATGAACTCAACACAGCGTTAAAAAATCACTTAGTTATATACTAGGTGATTTTTTTTTATAAAAATGATAATCTTATTTAAGAATCGTTATTTTAAAACAATTAAATATTATCAAAATGAAAAATGAAACATCAAAATCAAAATTCCTTAATAAAGGAGATTTTAGTAAAGAATTACGTACATCTATAAATGAGTACTTCGTATCAAAGGGGATTAAAAAGACAGGAGACTGGAGATTGTTTAGTAAAACAATTATTTTATTTAGTTTATTTTTAGGATCCTACTGCATTTTAGTTTTTTCTCACGCACCACCATGGATTAAGATTCCAATCTGTTTTTTAATTTCACTTGTTATTGTAGCTATTGGTTTTTGTGTTATGCATGATGCTATTCACGGAAGTTATTCTAGTTCAAAAAATCTTAACTATATTATGGGACTATCCCTTAATTTTTTAGGAGGGAATAATTTCTTATGGAAGAAAAAACATAATGATATCCATCATAAGAATACAAATATCGATGGATTAGATGAGGATATTGAGGCTCAGCCAATGCTGAGATTACACAACAATCAAGAGTGGCTTCCTAGGCATAAATACCAACACAAATGGTGGTACTGGATGACAGTTTATGGACTTTTGTATTTAGTATGGATTTGGGGAAATGATTATCAGAAGTATTTTACAAAAAAAATTCTTAATCAAAAAATAAATCTTTCTTTAAAAGAGCATTTCATATTTTGGATTAGTAAAATATTTTACGTGACTATTTTTTTAGTTGTTCCGATATTTTATTTAGGATTTTGGCCTGTAGTTATTTCTTACTTTTTTATTATGATTCTATGTGGAATTATTCTTGCTGTCACTTTTCAGTTGGCTCATGTAGTTTTAGGATTGGAACAAAAAGTAGTAGAACAAGTAAAGGGTGTAGAATTTTTTGAGCATCAAATAGCTACTACTGCAAATTTTGCTACAAATAATAAAATTGTTACTTGGTTTGTAGGTGGTCTTAATTTCCAAATCGAGCATCACCTATTTCCAAAGATTTCTCATATTCATTATCCTGAAATTTCAAAGATTAGAAAAAGTATTTGTAATAAATGGAATATTTCATCTATTGAATATGAAACAGTATCTGATGCTATTAAAAACCATGTTTTGATGTTGAAGTTTCTTGGCCAAAGACCAGTATGTCATTAAACTAATAATCCCCTGCAAATGCAGGGGATTTTTTTTAATTTATCTTAACCGTATCTAGTACACAGGAAATTTTTTTAATTAAGTTAAGATTTTTTGGATTAGGTATTTGTGGATGTGGAGGAATATCAAGCCCATAAATATCAATATCTAAAGATTTTTTATTTGGAGCTTTTAAATTTGCAATTTCCTTAGCCCAATAACAGGCCTGACCATTTCTTGTTTTTATAAAAACAACCTTACTAATACCATAACTGAGAACTTCTTTTAACAATTGATCTGTTTCGATATTGTGATCAATGTGATGAATTTGTTTATTATTAAAACCAACGTTTAATAATTTTTTGGATTGGATATCAGTTTCAGACTGTTCCCCCACAAGAGCATAAACTTTTTGTAACATAATAAATAATTTATTTTTTTATTACATTATCACTAAAAAGAAAAAAGTCAATCTTTTAATTTTTACCAAATATTTTTTTTAATAAATTATTTGTCCAAGAAGTTTTTGTTTTTTCTTGTGAGGGATCATTATTTATTAGTAGATTAGTATCTATACCTGGTAATTCATCTGTAGATCCTAATCTGTCATTTTTTTCTAGCATATCTTGTACTTGAATTTTTAGATTTTCTAGGGTTTGCTTGTCTCTTGCTCGATTAATTGATGTCTGATTTTCAAATTCCATTTCATCTTTTTCTTTGAACAATTGGTCCTGAGTTCTTAAACTTCTTAAATAAGGATCAACAGGAATATTTTCTAATTTTTCAGATTCTTCTTCTTTTAAATTTTCCATATATTTATACTATATCATTTTTTATTATAAACTAAATCTTTTGAATATTTCCTCCTCTACTTCTTCTCTAGGTCTTCCAAATTTCAAATAAGATAATTCTTTTATTTTTTCAACTATTTCAAGGTTGCCTTTTGGAGGATAGGGAGTTTTTGAATTAAATGCTTTCATTGGTTTACCCCCAACAAGCATTTTGATATAACAATTTAGATTTTCAAGTTTTAAAATGTCAGAGGGAGAAAATGTTGGAGATAATTGTTTTTCAAATATTTCAGCATTTTCTGGAGAGACTCTATGTACTATCATAGTTCCGACGTTTCCAAATACAGAATTTTTAATATTATCATCAAGTTGCTCTACATACTGATGAGCAACAGTAAGAGACAATCGATATTTACGAGCCTCAGATAAAATAGTAGAAATAGAGTCAGTGGTTACATTTTGAAATTCATCTATATATAGATAGAAATCATTTACATTTTCTTTTCCGACAATATCAACTCTAGAAAGGGCAGCCATTGTTATTTTACCAACAAGGAGTAATCCTATAAGGTTTGAATTTATGTCCCCAAGACGACCTTTTGATAAATTTACTAGAAGAATTTTCTTTTTATCCATTATCTCTCTGAAATTAAAAACTGAATTTTGTTGCGCCACGACTGGTCGCATTATTTCATTTGATATAAAGATATCAAATTTATTTGTTATATAGGGTACGAAGTTGGCCAGGGCACTTTCTCCTGTAGTTTTTTCGGCATTAGTCCAAAATTGTTTAATTATAGGATCTTTGCATTTAGAAAGTTTCAAATCTCTAAAAGATTTATCAGTCAAAACCCTACCTATTTCAAGAAGTGTTGAACCACTTTCAGGATCAGACATAACAAGACCAGCAGAGTTTCTGAAATATTGTTCAAACATTGGACCACCAGTTGCTTTCATATCAAATAATTTGCTAAAAATTGAGAGTAATTCGTTTATTACAAATATTTTTTGTTCAGGGAACTTAGGATCATATTCGAGCATATTTAATCCCATAGGTCGAGCGGTATATGATGGATCAAAATATATAACATCGTCTATTCTTTCAGGAGGGATATTTGCTAGAATTTTTTCTATGTCATTACCGTGTGGATCCATGAAACAAACACCATCTCCATTTTTTATGTCCTGAATTGCCATATTTACTAACATCACAGTTTTACCAGTTCCTGTTTGTCCAATTACATAACAGTGTCGAACCCTATCTTCTCGTTCAAATATTACTTCAGTTTCTTGTCCTCTATAATTATTTGTTCCAAGAGTTATTCCATTTTGATTATTAAATATTGGAGCCGGAGCTGATGTTGAAGAAGATTCTTTTAATTCAGGAGAAAATGAAATACCAACAGGGAAATGAAATATTGTTGCTAATTCATTAACATTAAGCAACATTAATTCTTTTTTAATGATAGATCTAAATGTAAAATTATGAACAAATTCAGGAAGTTTTGATATCTTTACATCTTCCCAATCAATAGAGTTTGAATTAGTCAGTGCAAATTGACTGAAGGATGCTTTGATAGTACTTAACATAGCTTGAGACCTAGAAAGGTTTTGACTAGTTGTTATTATTCTTATTCCTGTAGATGTTAAATGGTTTTTATTTTTATTTTTTAAAAAATCTATTCCATTAGTATCAACCTTTTTATCTGTATCTTCTTTTTCTTTTTCAAAAAAAGAAAGAATCCCTTTACCAACACCTTTAACCACAGAAGATGTAGCTTCTTCATAAAGTTCTTTTACGGTATATCTTCCTTTTTCAGCTCCATCTAAAATAGAACTAAAAAATTTATTGTTATTATTAGGATCATTTGATATTACTATTTGAATAGCAGCACCTTCTTCGTTATTTTTAAGTTGAGAAAGAGATCCTATTAATGCCGACAAAGGATCATGCTCAAAAGATTCATCAGTGTTTAGGGGAAATATCGGTGCTTCTTTTAGTTTTGCTACGCTTGCAGATATAGCAACATTTGAATCTTTAAAAATATTATAATCATCTGTTATTTCATCAATAATTGCATTTGTATAATAAGAGTTAACTAATTTTTCAAATGTCTGACCGTGAATACTTGGGACAGAAACATATATAGAAATATCCTTACCTTCATTTTTTACGGCAATTTCTATAACATAGTACTCACCAGAATCCATATTAGACACACTTGTCATGCCTATATAAAATTGTTTCATTGCCTGTATAAAACTTTTGAAATTTGAAGAATCTTTTTCATTTCCAATAGAAGAGGGAAGTGTAATAGAAAATAGACTATGGTTTAATTCTATAGCTAATTCATTTGTATTTTTTAGACCAGGAATAGCCCCAATTGTATGAAGATACTGAACAAGAAATCTATGAAAATCATCTTCTAAATGAGGGTCATTACTGCGAGATACTACATCAAGTGCATTTTTTATTCCATTTGATATCATCAAACCAAATAATTCTTCTATTTTTTTATCATGAGGCTCTGGTTTTAATTTAAGTAAAATTCTTTCCGTTTCATGTTCTGGAAGAATATGTGTTTCATGTAAGAAATCTTTAGCTTCACTTTTTGCATAATTTTCTATAACTAAGCTTGTCGCAGATTCGATATTCAAATGGTTTTGATTTTGTAATAAATATTCTTTTTGAGATTTTTCCTTAAGGTAATTTATTTCTTCTTGAGGTGAAGAAAGTTTTTCATTTTTTCCAAACATATATTTATTATACGCTCTATATGAAAATTTAAGAAATATAAAACACCCCTTAATAAGGGGTGTTTTATAAAATAGGAATTTATTTTACAGCATCTTTCAGTGCTTTTGCGGCACGGAATTTTGGTACACGTGTTGCGGCTACTTTGACTTGTTCACCAGTTTTTGGATTGCGAGCCATACGAGCAGCGCGTGCTTTGACAGAGAAAATACCAAGACTTGCAATAGAGACTTCTTCCCCATTTTTTAATGTCTTTGTAATTTCTTCTATAATACTCTCCACAACTTCTTCAGCAAGTACTTTTGTACCACCGACTTTCATGTGAACGAGTTCAACAATTGCTTGTTTATTCATAATATCTTTTTTTATCCTCAGAGAGGAAATAGCTTATAAATTTCTCGTCAGTACGCTTAAGCGAGCACGCTTGAAGCTTTTCCCATTATATAACAAGCTTTTTTTGATGCAAGAGGTATTTAAATTTGACTTAAAAAATAGATATTGTCTCTTTTATAAGAATTATCTTGCATAATTAGTTATACGAGTTTCACGGATGACTGTAACTTTTATTTCTCCTGGATATCGAAGCTCTGTTTCGATATTTAATGCAATTTCACGAGCCATATTTTTGGCTTCAAAATCATTTATATTTTCAGGTCTAACAAAAATACGTATTTCACGCCCAGCTTGAAGAGCATAAGCTTTTTCTACACCATCAAAACGGGTCGCAATATTTTCTAAATCATGAAGTCTTTTGAGATAGGCCTCAGCGCTATCACGACGAGCTCCTGGCCGAGATCCAGATATCATATCCGCAGTTTGAACTATGACAGCTTCGATTGTTTCATGAGGACAATCATCATGATGGCTTTTCATTGCAGTTATGATACGTTCATCTGTTCCAAATTTTCTTAAGACTTTTATTCCTATATCAATGTGTGTTCCTTCAAATTCATGATCAAGTGCTTTGCCGATATCGTGTACAAGAGCAGAAGCTTTGGCTATATAAGTATCTGCTCCTACTTCACTTGCAAGCATTTCAGCTATATGGGCCATTTCTATTGAGTGCTGAAGAACATTTTGCCCATAACTTGTTCTGAAGTGTAATCTGCCAAGTATTGCAACAACTCTTGGATCTAGATTATAAATTCCACATTCAAATACAGCAGCACTCCCATGTTGTTTCATAATGTCATGAATTTTTAATTTTGATTTTTCAAGAACCTCTTCTATTTTTGCTGGTTGTATACGTCCATCCTTAATCAGCTCCCCTAGTGCATCAGTAGCAATAGCTCTTCTTACAGGATCAAAACTTGAAACTACTATAGATCCAGGTGTTTCATCAACCAATAGTTCTACACCAGAAAACCTTTCAAAACTTTTAATATTTCTACCTTCTCTTCCTATAATTTTTCCCTTGATTTCTTCATTTTCTATACTTATAGTTGAAGTACTTAATTCATTTGTTATAGGTGAAGAAAGTCTTTGTATTGTTGTCATCAAAATATCTTTGGCCCTTTCGTTAAGAGAGTCTTGTAGTATATTTTCAAGTTTATACATTCTTACATTTAAGTCTTCAGCATACTTTTCTTCACTTTCTTTTAATAACATTTCTTTGGCTTCATCTTTTGTGAATCCGGCAATTTTTTCTAAAATTTGAGCTTGTTCTTTTAAGATATTACTAGATAAAACTTTTTCTTCTTCTAAGATTTCATTTTTCTTTTCTAAAAAATTAGCTTTTGCATCTAATTCTTTTTGCCTTGAATCAAGAAATAATTCTTTTTTGATAAAGTGATCTTCTCTTTGTTTATATTCTTGATCTTTTGTTTTTTCAAAATTTCTAAGTTCTTTCCAAAGCACTTCAGTTTTACTCTGAGCATCATCTATTATTTTTTGAGCTTCTTCTTTTGCGTGTAATATTTTTTCAGATACAGAGATTTCTAGAGAGTTTTTTTTGATTATAAAAATAACAGCTCGGATACTATATCCAGCCATACCACCAGCTAGTAGCATAGCAAAGGCCAATAAAATTTCGTTCATATTATTTTATATTAGGAGTTTTAGTAATTACAGCGTCTATTATTCCGTATTTTTTGGCCTCATCTGCATCCATATAAAAATCTCTTTCCATATCTTTTTCTATTTTAGACAATTTTTGATTAGTATTTTTTGCAAATATTTCATTTAATTTTTGTCTAAGTTTTAGTATTTGTTTTGCAGAGATTTCTATATCGCTCGCTTTACCTTCAACACCTCCACTTGGTTGATGTATCATTATTTCTGAATTTGGTAGAGAATATCTTTTACCTTTTGTCCCTGCTGCAAGTAAATGTGCCCCCATAGAAGCAGCTATACCAACACAGATAGTAGAAACATCGGGTTTGATAAATCTAATTGTGTCGTGTATTGCAAGTCCCGCAGTGACAGACCCTCCTGGAGAATTTATGTAGAGTTGAATATCTTTTTTAGGGTCTTCATTTGCCAAAAATAAAAGCTGAGCTATTACTAAGTTTGCAACATGATCATCTATTGGTCCTCCTAGAAATATTATTCTATCTTTGAGCAATCTTGAGTAAATATCATAAGCACGTTCGCCCATATTGGTTTTTTCGATAACGGTTGGAATTAACATAAGTAAGTTGTAAATTAAAATTATAAAATTATCAGTAGGGATTATCAGATTTCGTAGAATTTCAGTATTTGCCAACTATAGCCTTTTTTGAGGAATTAATAAATAGGTTGACTAATTTTTTGGATATTGTATCATTATTAAAAAATTAATTTTATGTATACTAATTTTAAATTTAAAGATAGTTCATTTTTCAAAAGAATTTTCCCAGACATAATTGTAGGTTTTGAGTTTGAAGAAAAAGTTAAGAATTTGTTTTTTTTAGGGCAAGAATTTTCTAGTGGTTTCAAAATTAGAAAAGCTATTCTCATAAAAAAAATAAAAGAAATTTCTGACATCTTTGATTTTTCAAAAATCAAAGATGATACATTAATAGTTCAAGATCAAGAAGCAGAAAGTCATGGATCTTTTGGTTCGGAATAATTTAATTTAAAATCCCCTAGTTATTAACTAGGGGATTTTTTTTATTGATTTTCTAACATCTCTAAGACTTTACTATTTGTAAGTATCATATCAGCGTATGCCATAGTTCTTTCTTTGTCAGCTCCCGGATAATTATTCATCATCTTTTCTGATTCAGACTCAATTTCTTCTTCTGTTGGAGAGATTTTTGAATCACGAGATATTGCATTTAATACTAATTGGAATTTTGCACGTTTTCCTGCTTCAGGAATGAAGTCTTTTTCAAGATCTTCTTTTGTTTTATTAATATGTTTTAAATATTCATCCATTGTTGCCCCAGATCGAGAAACATCAGATTCTAATTGAGAAAATATTTTTTCTGATTCAGATTTTATTAAAATTTCCGGGATTTCAAATGAACATTTTTCTACTATAGCTTCCATTATTTGTATACGACGTTTATCTTTTGAGTTTGCAGAAGCCTCAATTATTAGATTTTCTTTTATTTTTTCTCTCATATCATCCATTGTTTGAAAATTTCCAAATGATTTTGCAAAATCATCGTTTATTTCAGGCAACTCTTCTGTGTGTTCGTGTTTGTCATTTTCTCCGTGCATATGTCCATAAGCTCGCATTTGTCTTAGGTCATTTATAACTTTTTCGACATCCTCATTATTGATATCATTTGGAGGTGTCAAAGCTACAGAAGATGCAATTTTTTTATAATCAGGGAGCTTTATTTCTGGAAGAGTAGATACTTTTATTATAAACTCTAAAGGATTATCTTTGGCTATTTTTGTAATAGAAATTTCAGGTCTTCCTATAACATCAAGATTATTATCTTTAATGATATTAGAATATATTGACGCAATTGCAAATTCTGCCATATCTGTAATCAATAATTCATCAGGGATCTGTTTGCGAGCAATTTCTTCTGGAACATTTCCTTTTCTAAATCCTGGCATTTCAAATTTTTCTGTTAATTTATCTAAAGATTTCTTTTCAAAAGTTTTTAAATAATCCCAAAGAACTTCACTTCTTATTTCTATAATATTCTTCTCAAGGTTTGTAATTTTAACGGTATAATTTTTTGTATCTTTTTGTGTCATATTTGGCCAGTCTAACATAGACTCTTTGATAGTGCGAGAAAATTAAAAATCAACAGTATTTTCTACTGAATTTTTATCTATTTTTGAATCTTCAAAAGATTTATTTGTAAAAAAATAGTATGAAATAAATAATCCAGCAATTATTATTAACAGTAAGATAGACCAGTTATTATTAGGTTTTTTGTTACCTCGATATTTTTCGGGCATACTCTCTAATGTTGTTTCTCCTAATAAATTATCATCCATTTTATTCTTGTGTTGAATTTTCTTTTACAGTACTGGTTACTGTTATCTTTAGAGATGTTAAAGCATTTACCAAACGCAGTCTTGACTCACGTAAATTTTCTTCAGTTTTCTTTGCCGATATTTTTAATTCAGATATAGTTTTTTCTTGATTTTTATCAGAGATTGTTATTTTTGAAAAAAGAGCTAAATTTATTTTGGCTTCATTAAGAGCAATAATTCCCAAGTCTATTTCATTTTGAGTAGGTCCCACTTCAATATTTTTATAAGCAAGTCTATCTACAGCATTTTGAGTTCTGGTATAAAAAATATTAAATTGATTAATAAGACTATTTAAACTTAATTCAACTTTTTGTTTGCGTGAAGAAAGAGGTTGATCTTTTATAGAAGGTTGATCTATAAGATCAACTTCTTTAGTGTCATTCTTGTCACTTGAAATAGACCCTTTTTCCGGGCTTTTTGTTGTAGGGTTATTTTGGGCTAATAATTGCTTTGAGGGCAAAATTAGAATAATTCCTAATATAGCTATATATTGGAAGATTTTTCTCATAATAAATTTATTATACCTTATTATGACGAATATGGAAAGGATATATTACTTAATCTAAAAAACCATCTTATAAGATGGTTTTTTAGATTAATTTGGAAATTTTTCTTTATAAAGGAGAATAGATTTTTCTATAGCTTCTATTGCACATGATTTATTTCTTACAGAATCAATAATAACAGGATGTGTATCTGGATTGTCACTCTTTAGTATTTTATATGTTTCAAAAAATCTAACCCACTCCTTAAGAGTATGTTTATTAAAATCTGAAAGATCTTTGATGTCTTCAAAACGACGATCATCTATTGGTACCGTTATAATTTTTGCATCACTTTCTCCAGAATCAACCATATCTATAATTCCAATAGGTCTAACTTTTACAAGTACTCCGATATCTATCGGGTATGTTGATAAAACAAGAATATCAAGAGCATCTCCGTCATCCCAAAGTGTTTGAGGTGCAAAAGCATAATTCATAGGGTATGGATGGGCATCATAATTAACTCTATCAAGAGCAATAATCCCAGTGTCTTTGTCTATTTCGTATTTATTATGAGATCCTTTAGGTATTTCTATTATACAGTTTATTTCATTTGGAGAGTTTTTACCCAAAGTAATGTCGTGCCATAAATTCATATATTTATTTAATTTAATATTAATTATTTGAAGTATTTTCTTCTGATGGTAGTTCTTGAGTATTTTCTATTTCTAAATTTTGCTCAACTATTTCAGACGGTTTTTCAGCAATAGAACTAAGCGATACAAAGTCCTCACCTTCTAGTGTATTTGTTTCTGTTGGGTTTTCAACTATTGCTCCTTTTATATCTATTTTCCAACCTGTCAGTTTTGCTGCAAGGCGAACGTTTTGACCTCCTTTTCCAATTGCTAAAGATAATTGATCCGGAGTGACTTCAATAGTTGCTTTATGTCCTACCTCATCAAGAACTAAGTCCAAAACTTTTGCTGGAGAAAGAGATTTTCTTACAAATTCTTCTGGATCTGGTGACCACTCTATTATATCTATTTTTTCTCCACCAAGTTCATTCATGACAGTTCCTACTCGTACACCTTTTTGACCAACACATGAACCCACAGGATCAATGTTTGGGTCTTCAGTCCAAACAGCAATTTTTGATCTAGCTCCTGGTTCTCTAGCTACAGATTTGATTTCTACTAAACCACTCAAGACTTCTGGGGATTCATAAGCAAAAAGTTTTTCTAAGAACTTAGGATGAGTACGAGAAATTTTTAAATTTACTCCACGAGGAGATTCTTCTACATTATATAAATAACCTCTTATTCTAGAACCTCTAACATAACGATCACTTGGAATTTGTTCACTTGGCGGAATCATTCCAACAGCACGATTAAAGTCTATATAAACAGTACCT
>JAYTQE010000009.1:0-3271 GCA_043746875.1 Minisyncoccota bacterium | reverse complement strand
CTTTGATTTGTTTGGGCCATAAGGGCATATGCAGTAGTTACTCCAGCGATACCTCCACCAACAACTACAATATCTGTCTCTTTATTCTCTTCCAGTGGTTCAATAGGACGAGTTCGTTTTAATTGTAAAATCCATGGAGAATTATTCATCAACTTCTATTATATCAAAAAAGTCTGCCTTAGGCAGACTTTTTTGATATTGTTGTACTCATAAGCCGAATTCTGTTTTAGTGATCATTTATCTGGGATGTTTGTTACCAAACAACTCAAGCGACTCTTCGATTTCTCGACACGGTCTTGCACACGGATAGGCATTTAGCCGTTTCAGCCGAATTAAATCGGATCGTTTCTGTTCGCAGCCCTATGGTTGCCCACGATGGGTATTACCCATTACCTGTACGAATTAAATCGTTATGTGTTCGGACTTTCCTCTGTATAAATACAGCGATCATTCGGTACAACAATTTTAGTATAACTATATTTATTTTTTTAGCAATTTTTTAAAATAAAAAAATAAAAAATATTTTTTTATTTTAAAATTTTATTTTTTTTATTTTTTATAAAAATTTTTTTTAAAAAAATAAAAAAAATAAAAAAGTTATCCACATTTTTTTGTAAAAAAATATTGCATGCAATCGCAATGCAAGAGATAATTAATTTACATGTGGTGGTAACGCGTTCAATCACAATAAAGTGGTCGATCATCACAGATGAATTAATAGAAAAATAAAAATATAATTTTATGGCAGCAAAAAAGAAAGCAGCTAAGAAAGTTGCAAAGAAAGCAGTTAAAAAAGTTGTAAAGAAAGCAGCTAAGAAAGCAGCTAAGAAAAGAATCTAAATTTTCAAACTTCTCACTTAACAAAAATCTCCCCAAAAAGGAGATTTTTGTTTTTTTGAAAAATCTTTTAAAAAAGACATTTTCATGATAGAATCTTATCTTATGGTATTTTCACTTCAAGCATTATTTGATAGGGGTCAAATAAAAAGTTATAAAAAAAAAGTAGAAGAAATAAACTCTTTTGAACCAAAAGTAAGTTTACTTTTAGATACTCAATTTCCACAAGAGACTTTTTCATTAAAATCACGCTATCAAAACGGGGAGAGTTTAGACAGTCTTTTACCTTATGCTTTTGCACTTTGTCGTGAAGCAGCAAAAAGAACAATGAATAAAAGACATTATGATGTTCAACTTATTGGAGGAATGGTTTTAAATGATGGACACGTTGCTGAAATGAGAACAGGGGAGGGTAAAACTTTAGTAGCAACACTTCCTGTATATTTAAATGCTTTAACAAGTAAAGGGGTTCATGTTGTTACTGTAAATGATTACCTAGCAAGACGTGATGCTACTTGGATGGGCGAAATATATACTTTCTTAGGACTTTCTGTTGGTGTTATTAATGATCAAAATACTTCTTTTATATATGATCCAAACCATGAAGAATTTGATCAAGAAAGAGACTCAGAAGGAGGATTTAAGGTTGTTAAACAATTTTTAAGACCAATATCAAGAAAAGAAGCATATGCTGCAGATATTACTTATGGAACAAATTCTCAATATGGTTTTGATTATTTAAGAGATAACTTGGTTACATCAAAAGAAGAGATAGTACAAAGAGGACATATATTTTGTGTAATAGATGAAGTTGATTCTATACTTATTGACGAATCTAGAACACCACTTATTATATCTAGTCCAATAGCAGAGTCAGAATCTTTTTATAAAACAGTTACAAATGTAGCAAATAAATTAAATACAGAAGAACACTATACTGTGGATGAAAAAATGAAAGCTATTCAACTTACAGATGAAGGAATAAATCAGGCAGAAAAAATGTTAGGTATTACAGATATGTACAGTGAAAAAGGTATCAAATATGTTCACTATTTAGAAACAGCAATAAGAGCTAAAGCTTTGTTTCAAAAAGATAAGGATTATGTTGTAAAAGATGGAGAAGTAATAATTGTTGATTCTTTTACTGGGCGAATGCAACCAGGGCGTCGATGGAGTGAAGGCTTACATCAAGCAATAGAATCAAAAGAGAATGTAAAAATTGAGCAAGAAACTAGATCTGTAGCATCTATTACTTATCAAAACTATTTTAAATTTTATGAAAAGTTATCTGGTATGACTGGAACAGCTAAAACTTCTGAGGAAGAATTTATGAAAGTTTATGGGTTATCTGTTATCTCTATTCCAACAAATAAACCAACACAAAGAAAAGATCATTCAGATTTAATATTTTTAACTGAAGCTGGTAAATTTGAAGCTATTGCAAAAAAAGTTAAAGAGTTAAATAAAAAAGGTCAACCAATTTTGATAGGTACTGTTTCTATAGAAAAAAATGAATTATTGTCAGCTTATTTAAAAAAAGCAGGAGTAGTACATCAAATGTTGAATGCTAAAAATCATGAATCTGAAGGTTCTATTATAGCCCAATCTGGTAAAAAAGATTCTGTTGTTATTGCAACTAATATGGCAGGTAGAGGTGTTGATATAATTTTAGGAGGAAATCCTTCAACACAAGAAGAACAAAATGAAATCAAAGAAATTGGAGGCCTCTTTGTTATAGGAACAGAGAGACATGAGGCTCGTCGCATAGACAATCAGCTCAGAGGTAGAGCGGGTAGGCAAGGAGATCCTGGAGAAACTCAATTTTATGTTTCATTAGAAGATGATCTTATGAGGGTGTTTGGATCTGAAAAAATAAAAGGTATGATGGAAAAATTAGGAATGCCAGAAGACCAACCTATTGCAAATGGTTTTGTATCTAAAGCGTTAGAATCAGCACAGAAAAAGATTGAAGGATTTCATTTTGATACCAGAAAACATACTCTTGAATACGATACAGTATTAGCTTATCAAAGAGGAATAATCTATTCTAGAAGAAAGTCTATGGTTGAAGGAGATCGAGGTCATATTATGTCTACATTTTATTCTTTAGGTGATTCTAGTTTGGAAAAAATAATAAATGAAAAATTAAAAATTATTAGTGAAGAAAACCTTTGGGAGAATGTTCGTAGGATTATTCTTCATACAACAGATACTCTTTGGGTAGAACACATTGATACTATGGAACATATGCGTCAATCTGTAGGTTTACGTGCTTATGGGCAAAGAGAGCCACTAGTTGAATATAAAAAAGAAGCCACAAAACTATTTAGAGAGATGGAAATACGATTAAAAGAGCAAGTAATTACAATGGTTTCATCAATTTCAAATAATTAATTTTATTTATTCATAAAACCCTTTATTTTATTGATAATAA
>JAYTQE010000008.1:0-2929 GCA_043746875.1 Minisyncoccota bacterium | reverse complement strand
GTATCGATTTCTTTATTGGATTTATTTTTAACACTATAAAGAAGCTTGCGAGAAAAGAGGAGCCTCCCTTCGAGGCAGTATTTCGTGAGTATGAAAATTTATATACAAATTATGCTATTGAGCTTACACCACTTGATACTAAGGAAGAGAGTTTAGATACCCTAGAAAAGATAATTGGAAATGTTCAAAAAGTTGCTAATGAAAAGCAAAAAGAAACACTTTCAATCATTCATACTTTTGCACGAAAAATCCTAAATTAATTTGCTCCGTGGGTAGGGATCGAACCTACGACCAATCGCTTACATTTTATCTCTCATTACTGAGGGTATGGACTATATCATCCCCATATCTAAATTAGACTTAGGGGCAAGGCACTTCGACTCCGACTTGTTCGGAGGCTACTCCCATAAAGGGATAGTCTCTACACCTGCCTTCGTTAAAAATTCGGTAAGGTAATTCCTTCCAAACTTCAACAAAGGATTGGCTCGGGATTACCCATCATTACTGATTAGGGCTTCCCCGAATTCACCTTGTTTTCGATCTATTTTTCAATAGAAAGCTGCGTAATACCAGACGCGACTTCTCTGTGACAATTTGCACACAAGAGTATACACTTATCTAATTCATTGCGAACAATATTCCAACTTCGTGTATAACCTTTGTCACCAATACCAAATGACTTCTTAGAAGAATTGATATGGTGGAATTCAAGAGCGTCCACGCATTTAGAATATTTACAAATTTGGCATTTACCACCTTTGTATTCAACAGCAAGAATTTTTACCTTCTTGCGTCTTTTCGCAACAGCTTTGATAAGAGTTTCGCGCCTATCGGCATATTTCCTTTTGTCAGGCATAAATAAATTATACCATCGAGGGGGAAGTCCACAGGCGACCGCTCTACCGCTGAGCTACCACGGAATATATTTTGTTTGTAATGTTCGTTTTGGTTACCATAAAAATGCTAACCAAAATAAAATTTACAAATAACGAACTATGTCTTATGTCACCTGTCGGGCCGACCTTTAATGATCTAAGTTTGTACCACGGAATATTCAATTAATTATTGGATCTGAAAACTATAACATTTCTTTCTTTCTATTTCAACGATTAAAGCGAAAATCATCTTTTGTGACAGATCTTCCATTTCCTGTAGGTTCATTCCATATATCATACTTATAGACACCATAACCTTCTTTTGGCCAAGGATAATTGTTAAATTCAGGAGCTTGAGCTAATCCCCAGAACTCTTGAGGTATTGGATTGGGAGCAAACCATTCACCATTTTTTATATGAGGATACCCCCACCAAATAAATAATACCAAGCCTATAGTTGCTATAATCTTCTCCATAAAGCTATACTATACTTTTATTTCTTTTTTTCAACATAAAATGTCAAACAATAATTTACACACAAAAATTAAAATAATTGCAACTATAGGACCAATATCTGAAAATCAAAAGTCATTCGCATCGCTTCTCCATGCTGGAATAAGTGTCGCTAGAACAAATATGAGCCACGATGATCAAGTTGTTCATGGTAATAGAATAGATATGATCAGAAAAGTTTCTAAAAAAGAAAATATTCCTGTAGCTATTCTTCAAGATTTATCTGGTCCAAAAATTAGAATAGGAGACTTTGTTAATGGATCAATAGATCTCATTGAGGGTAATAAATTTATTTTAACAGGTAATAAATGCATAGGGGATGTTAATAAAGTTTATTTTAATTATCCATATATAGAAAAAGATATTAAACCAGGAATAGTACTTATACTAGATTACGGAAGAAGAAAGTTATTAGTAGAAAAAGTTGAAAATAAAGATGTATATACAAAAGTATTAGTTGGAGGGAATATAAAAAATAGAAGAGGAGTAAACATTCCAGGAGCTTATTTATCTATTTCAGCTATTACAAAAAAAGATAAATCAGATTTGATTTTTGGCATTAAAAAAGGTGTAGATTTTGTGGCTTTATCTTTTGTAAGAACAGCAAAAGATGTTGATCAATTAAGAAAGATAATAATCTTAAATAAGGGGAATCAAGCTATTATTTCAAAAATAGAGACACAAGAA
Organism: Minisyncoccota bacterium; assembly: GCA_043746875.1. Taxonomy (GTDB): domain Bacteria; phylum Patescibacteriota; class Minisyncoccia; order Phycocordibacterales; family UBA9973; genus UBA4124. Next base: position 854 of record JAYTQE010000008.1, on the reverse strand, counting down.
GCAGTAGACCACATAGATGAGATAATAGCTTCTTCTGACGCTATTATGGTTGCTAGAGGAGATCTAGCTATTGAAATTGGAACAGTAAAAGTACCAGGTGTTCAAAAAATGATAATAAGAAAATGTAATGAAGCAGGTAAACCTGTAATAGTTGCAACTCAAATGCTAGAGAGTATGATCAATTCTCCTGTCCCTACGAGAGCTGAAGTTTCTGATGCAGCAAATGCTATATTTGACGGAGCTGATGCTGTAATGTTATCTGAAGAAACAGCTTTGGGAAAAAATTATACCGAAGCAGTTTGTGTTATGAGAGATATTGCAAAACACATCGATACAGAAACCAATACTCATAGAAGATTAAGGGTAAGAAATAATGATATTGTAGACTCTGTCAGTTCTTCCGTTGTTCATAATGCTGAAGACATATCGGCAAGTGCAATAATAGCTCTGACAGAGTCAGGGTCAACGGCTAGAATGATAGCAAGATACAAACCAAAGCAACCAATTATAGCTATTACAACACATGAGTACGTCGCAAGACAAATGTTGCTCGTTTATGGTTGTGAAACTATTATTGTTTCAAAGTATAAAAATGTTTTGGATTTGATGAAGAATATTGGTCCAAAAATTATAAAAATGGGAGTATCAAAAAAGAATGATCGCGTAGTTATCTCTGCTGGTATACCTATAGGAGTTAAAGGTAGTACAAATATGCTTATGATTTTAACTATTTAATAAAATGGTATAATAAGTATATGAATATAAAAATATCAGCATATTTGTACTACCTTTAACTCCTATAGGTATACCAGCAGAGATAACTACGCGATCATTCTTTTTTGATACTCCCATTT
>JAYTQE010000007.1:0-2087 GCA_043746875.1 Minisyncoccota bacterium | reverse complement strand
TTGTTTTGGCATTATCTGCTTGGATGTTGTTAAATACAATAAATCCTAAATTGGTTAGTAACAGTTTAAATATAAAGAGTGTGGAGGTGGGGATAGAAGAGCTCGCTATACAAAGAGAGGCCCTTGAAGTACAAAATAGTGCTGGACAAGATGGTACTGTTAAGCTGTGTACCGATGTTGCATCATGTAAAAATCTTTGTGTTAAATACAGCAATGGTTCAACATACTCTGAAAACCCACCAGGTGTTATGAACCCATCACTTTCCAAAAAAATATCTTCTATTCAACTAGTAACCGCGAATTGTAAAAACTGTACAGCTTCTAATTCTGTTTTGACTGGTTTAAATAATTTAAAAACTTCTATAGATAGTTTAATATCGAGGGGTGAGATTAAAAAAAGAAACTACACTTTTAATATAGTTTCTGGCTATAGACCTGCAAAAGACCAAATGAGAATAATGTGTGAAAAAATATATAGTAACCCTAAAGAACTAGGTAGTAAATATGCTTTTCCCGCAAAAAGTAAACATGGTGTTGGTATTGCTGTTGATGTTGAGTTTTTGTGGGACGGAAAAGAAGTTAAAAATTGTAGAGAAACAAGAAAAGATGGAGCAATAGAAAAAATTATGAACGAGGCAGGATTTCAAAGATTAAATATCGAGGCGTGGCACTTTGAATATGGTGGGAGTAATCAAACATGTAAGTATCCAAATTGCCCAGAGCCAAAATACTGTAGCTTATAATACTTCTGAACACACTTTCAGCGCTCAGTTAAAAAAGTTACTAATTGATACAAGTATTTTAAGAAGCAGTGTTGATGTGTTAGTTGTTGGACTAGAGTCTTATGATACTAATTTAAAGTTATATGGTTTTCTAAATTTAAAAAAAGAAAACTGGCACTGGTCTGTTAATGGTAGATAATTATAGTACAATATAAACATGAAAAAGGTTTTTGTTTTTATATTTTTTATTCTTATTTTAGGAGGAGGTTTTTATTTATATAAAAATAAAAAAAATAATCCAAACACTCCAATTTTAAGCGCTATTTTTCCAGAGGGAGGTTTTATTAATCCAAAAAAAGATGATCTAAAAGATATAGAAGGAGATGTTTCTTCAGAAGAGAACCCTCAAATTTCTGGAGAAAATATAACATCAAATTCAAAATTTAAACAACTTACAACAAATCCAGTGGCGGGCTACACTTCTTTTAATATTGAAATAAAAAAAAATATTCCAGCTGATCCAAATATTCCAAAGTCAAAACCTAGTTCAGAAATAATAAAAAAACATTTACTTCGCTATGTTTCAAGAGCTAGTGGTTATATTTATGAAATATCAGATGGAGAAATTCCTTTACAAATAAGTAATATTTACATTCCAAATATATATGAGGCTTATTTTATTGATAATAACAAAACTGCAATTCTAAGACATTTACGTTCTGACAAAAAAACTATAGCTAGTTATAGCTTGCCTATTCCTGAAGAAAATACAGATGGAACAAGGACACAAAAAGATGGTTTATATTTACCAGAAAATATAAAATCTATGGCAATTAGCCCTGATACTAAATCACTAGTTAGATTAATAAATTATCCAAATTTAACAACTGTAAATACTACAAGCTCTACTAATACAAAAAATGTTGAGATTTTTAATTCTCAACTGAAAGAGTGGTTGCCTTTTTGGTCAAATCAAAAAATATACCTGCAAACAAAGGCTTCTTATGTGTCTCCTGGTTACTTATATCAAGTAGACATTAATAAAAGCTTAAAACGCATATTAGGAGATATAAAGGGCCTTACTGTTTCTATAAGCCCTAGTGGAAATTATATTATTTATTCAGAAAGTGTCTCTAATAATATTGTTTTAAATATATTAAATACAAAAGACGGATCTGTTCAAAAAACTAGTTTAAATGTTCTACCAGAGAAATGTACCTGGCTTAAAAATGATGATTTGATTTGTGCCGGAGGAGGGGTCCCTGCTGGGAACTATCCTGATGATTGGTATATGGGTACAAAATCTTTCTCAGATAACCTTTATAAAATTTATACATCTACAAATATTTTTGATGTTATTTATGA
>JAYTQE010000006.1:0-3398 GCA_043746875.1 Minisyncoccota bacterium | reverse complement strand
AAATAGGATTATCTGTCCAATAATTTTGAATATGACAATAAATAACCAACCAACCATATTTTGTAAATAAAGGAGGAGCTCCAAGTTCTACATGATCTTTTTCTTTTCTAGTTAATTCTAAACAATGTTTTTCTTTTTTGGTGTACCATTTTTCCCATTTTTTGTGATTCCAAATATCTTCAATAGAGTCAAATGTTCTATAACATAGCTTTGAAGGACCAGGATCTGTGTCTATTGTTAAGAAAGCAGCAATTTTACCGTCTATTTTTTTTGAAAATAAAGCCATTGCTTTTGCATTAAATGGGGTAACTAAATGTTTAGCATAAATAGTTTTCATATCCTTACTAAGAGCTACAGCTGTTTTAATATTTTCAGGACCATATGGATAACCACCAAGTGCTGTATAAAAAATATAATAAGTATCATCTATTTTTGTTACTCTAGGGTCTTCACATCCAAAACAATCATAATCTTCACTCGGTACAATAAAAGGTTTTCTATCAGTATAATCTTCACCATTTTTTGACCAAGCTATTCCTATTATAGACATACAGATATCTGGGGACTTAAATGGATCTGCTTCTGACATTGCTCTATAAAGAAAGGCCGTGTTTTTATTATCTATTTCAATAGGGCATCCATTAAAAGTTGCTCTTGCTTCCCAAGGATTATTTTTTAATGGAGCTAAGATAGGATTTTTTTCAGATCTTTTTATTGTAAACATATTTTTATTATAACTTATATTTTTTTTATTACACTAATTTTTTATATAAATTAACCAATTTAATAAAGTATCTAATTCTGTTTGAGCAACACAAGTATGTTTGTCGCCACCACCATAATAAATAAATATTTTTTTGTCTTTTATGACTGATCCACAAACATAAACTATTCCAGGTTTTTCGTCATTTTCATACCAACAATCTGGTGTAAGTATTGGACCAGGACTTCTCGCGATTATTTTTGTAGGATCATTTATATCTAACAATAGTGCTCCTATTTTATAACGTTCTTGTTCATGTTTTTCTATTGCATGGTATAATAGTAACCATCCTTTTTTTGTTTTTAGTGGAGGAGACCCTGCTCCTCTTATATTCCAATCCCAAGAATTATCTCTTTTTGAATTTCTAGGACCTACAGGACTTTTAATATGAGACTCAAGTGTCCCTATATTTTCAAGTGAATCTTTGTAGTCAATTAATATATCTGGAGAAATACTATGTAATATTGCAAATTTTCCATTTATTTTTTCTGGAAATAATAACCAGTTTTTATGTATTTCTCCATCTGGAGAAATTAAAATTGGTTTATCCCAATTCCATCTTCCAGAAATAAAATCTTTTTCTAAGATTGAACTGTATCCAATTCTTATAAAATCCCAACCATCAAAAGCGTTAAAAGTTAAGTATAGTCTATCATCTATAAGACTTAATCTAGGATCTTCACATCCACCCCAACTACCTCCAGAAGGATATATGACTGGATCATATTTTGGAATAAAATTCCTTCCATTTTTTCTAGGATTTTCAATAAAAAATACAGGGTAAGACATACGATCAGTAAAACTTAAGCCGTCTAAACTTTTTGCATAACCAAGTCTTGAAATTCCATCATTTCCAATAGCACGATATAAAATATGAACCGTTCCATTATTATCCTTATATGCCGCCGGATTAAAAACACAATTTGTTTCCCAATCGTTATGTTTTTTAGGTGATAATAATGGATTTTGATCGTAACGATCCAATAAGAATTCTTTTTTTACAGAAATTTTAGTTTTTTTATTATAAAAAATAGTTATTATTAAAATAATAATAAATAGAAAAATAATGATTATTAAAAGAAATGAATTCATTTTTTAGTAATTTTTTTTGGATTAATTCGACCGTATTTATCTTGTTTCCTTACGATATCCTCTTCATCAAATTTTCCAGTAGCAATTTCAAGTAAAACTAATTCAGTCTTAGCTTCAATTCTATGTAATGTTTTTGGAGGTACGCTAAACTCTTTATCTTTTTTAGCTATATATTTTTTTTTATCAACAATAACAATTCCTTCACCTGATATTATATGCCAAAATTCAGACCTATTATTGTGATATTGTAAACTTAAAGATTCTCCAGGAGCCACCTTTATAATCTTTACTGTTGCTTTTTCGTTTTTTATATAACTTGTGAAGCTTCCCCAAGGTCTTTTGGTTATAAAAATATTTTTAAGATTTTTTTTCATAAAAACTATTAATATATTGTATCATATGTATATAAAAAAAATATGATATAATCGCAAAATGTCAAAGAATTATTATAATATTTTAGGAATAGAAAAAAATGCTTCAAAAGATGAATTAAAAAAAGCTTTTCATAAAATGGCTCATAAATATCATCCTGACAAAAAAGAAGGTGATGAGGCTAAATTTAAGGAGGTAAATGAAGCATACCAAACACTTTATGATGATAATAAAAGAGCTCAATATGATCAATTTGGATCAGATGGTCCACAGATGGGAGGTTTTGGTGGTGGACAAGGATTTGGGGGATTTGATTTTGGAGGATTTTCTCAAGGACAAAGTGACGGTAGCTTTGAATTTGATCTAGGAGATATGTTTGGTGGAATGTTTGGTGGCGGGCGTGTCAAGCAAAAAAGAGGAAGTGATTTACAAACTAATATATCCCTGGATTTTAAAGATGCAATTTTTGGTGTTGAAAAAGAACTCAAAATTAAAAAACCTTCAGTTTGTAATGCTTGTAGAGGAGATGGTGCAAAACTTGGAACGCACTTAGAAATATGTAATCAATGTAATGGTAAGGGTTCTGTTCGTAATATTCAACGTACTATAATTGGTTCAATTGCAACCAATCAGGTTTGTGACAAATGTATGGGTGTTGGTAAGATACCAAAGACTAAATGTGAAGCATGTCATGGTAAGGGTGTAGTAAATGAAACTCGTACAATTAAAGTTAATATTCCATCAGGTATTCAAAATGGCGAAACTTTACGTTTGGCAGGAATGGGTGAGGCTATTCAAGGAGGAACATCAGGTGATTTATATGTTCACATAGGAGTATCTACTCATAAAAGTATTCAGAGACATGGAAATGATCTTGTAACAAATTTATCTATCAAACTTACAGATGCATTACTTGGCGCAGAATATGCAGTAGAAACATTAGACGGATCACTATCGATAACTGTTCCAGCCGGTACTCGTGTAGGAGAGAATATAATTATAAAAAATAAAGGTGTACCAATAAATTCTAATAAAAGAGGAAACTTCGTTGTTAAATTAGATATTAAACTTCCAGAAAAACTCTCTCGTGAAGCTAAAGAAATTATAGAAGAATTAAAAAAACAGGGGATATAAAAAAAGTCCATCTTATTTAGATGAACTTTTTAATTTA
>JAYTQE010000005.1:0-8682 GCA_043746875.1 Minisyncoccota bacterium | reverse complement strand
CTATGATCTTTTGATTGAGTGCTGCCGACACGAACCTAGTAATGTTAAGCTTGAAGAGTATGCAGAAAAGATCATCAATTGGAATGCCTTTTTAGAATCTGCATATGCTCATGGTGTTTATCCACTCGTTGCCAAAGCACTTAAACCTATTAGCACTGTCCCGGAATCTGTGAAATTGATTTTAAAAAGTACCAATCTCGACATAGCACGTCGTAATATGATGATGACCTCAGAACTACTTCGGATGATGCAACTGCTCGAAGAGCATGGGATTAAAGCTCTGGCGATTAAAGGACCTGTGTTATCTCAGATTATTCATGGAGATGTTACGATACGTCAATATGCAGATATAGATGTGCTCATTTCAGCGGAACAAATTTATCATGCTGCTAAGGTGTTGATTGATCATGGGTATACCTCAGAGTATAATATTGAATTTTTAAATAATAAAACACTTCTCGATGTGGCAAAAGACTTTAGCATTTTTAATGTATCTCAAAATATCCATATCGAATTTCATTGGCAGCTCTTTCTCACACGACAGATCAAAAAAAGTCAAATAAATCTGTTTAGCTCATCCAACCCTACATGTACTATAAACACTCAGAAGATACGAACACTTGGAGAAGATGAAAATCTGATTTATCTTTTATTACATGGCTCGAAACATATGTGGGAACGTTTAGAATGGATCGTGGATATTAATCGTCTCATTTGTGCTCGCGAAGGAGCTATCGATTGGGATCAGCTATGCAATCTAGCGAAAGATATGGAAATTGAAGTGATGTTTTATCTAGGTCTAACTATATCTGATGAATTGTTTCAAACACCGTTACCTAAGTATATTTACGCGAAGATAGAATCGATTCCAGCTGTATTGATGGCAAAAAAGGTGATTTTGGAAGAACTCTATGCTAATGGCATTCTTATATATGCTACGGAATTGACTCCATTCAAGAATCTATTTAAAATGAGATTGAACAAAGATTCGTCTACAGCAGTTATTCGTCATTATTGGAAAACCTTATTTGGACTTAAATATTTTGATGTTTATATGATAAACCTCCCAAATCAGTTAGCGTTTTTGTATCATTTTATCCGTTTGTACCGATTATTCAAGCTTTATGTACTTCGTATAAAGAATAGATAAAGGAGTTTAATAATGAAAAAAGTTTTAGTAATCACAGTATTGCTGATGATATTGGGAGTTAGTGGAGTTTTTGTAACAAATTTTGCATTTGACAATGATATCACTGTAGATCCAATTGAAGTAAAAACAACTAAAACATTAGCTTATCAAGCGAGTACAGTAGTTGTAAAATCACCTAAGCTTGAAAAAAAAATACGAGCTACTTCACGGGACAATAGTAAAACATTGTTTTCTAAAAATTTTATTTATGATGCAACACTCTATAAAAATAAAAATCCAGCAAATGAGCAATTTTTTATACCGATTAAGCTTTTATATCATCATGTCTCTCTTTTTCGGACGAAGGAAAATATTATCGAGCTGGATTATTTACGTGAAGTTGCTACCAAATTGCCAAAATCGGATATTCCTTATATACTTGATATTGAGATATGGGATGTTCACACTGCAGATGATACCGAAGCCAATAGAAATATCGACAGATATATCCTTGTAATAGATACTATGAAAAAGGCTCGTCCCGATTTGAAATTCGGCTATTACGGTGTTTTACCAAACCGTGACTATTGGTCCCCGGTGTCGAACGATCCGAAAAAGCTCGCAGAATGGAATCATATTAATCAACGCCTTAAGCGACTAGTTCCATACGTTGACGTGATATGCCCTAGTCTTTATACTTTTTATGATGATATAGAAGGATGGAAAAAATACGCATCTGAAAATATAAAACGTGCCAAAGAGTATGGAAAACCTGTTTATCCGTTTCTTTGGCCACAATACCATGATAGCAATAAGCTAAGAAGTGGTGATTATGTTGGAGACAGAGTCTGGGCCGAACAATTATCACTTGTTTCTAATGAGTCGGACGGAATCATTATTTGGGGTGGGCACAAGGAAGTATGGGATGATCAGGCCCAATGGTGGAAAGTGACAAAAAAGTTTATAATAGGTGAATAAATGTAGTGCTATTTACCTAAAAATTGAGGTATTTTAGATAAATTTTTAATTATTAGTGCCCTAATTCCTCCGATGTGATTATATTTTAAAGCGCGATAGTCTTCTCTCATTTTTAGGATGATATTTTTGATGCTTTTGTTGCTCTCTCCACCGACACGCATTTTATAGAGTACATTTGGAAGATAGTGTGTTTTGATATTTTTTGATAATACTCTGAGCATAAAGTCATAATCTGCAGCAATACGAAACGAAGTGTCAAATAGTCCATGGCGCTCATAAAGTTCACGACGAACAAAGAATGTTGGATGTGCTGGCATCCATCCTTGCTTAAGTAGCTTCGGATGAAAATCACGACTTTTCCAGTAGCGCAGGACTTTGGAGGTGTCGGATTTGGGAGTATAGACTAGATCGCCATAGACCGCATCGGCTCCTGTAGCGTTAAATGCTTCTGCGATGCGTGTAATCACGTCTGTATCGGCATAAAGATCATCAGAGTGTAAAAAGGCGATGACATCGCCCGTAGCAAGTGCTACACCTTTATTCAGACCATCATAAATTCCTCGATCAGGTTCAGATATGAATATTGTTATACGATCCTGATAAGTACGAATGATATCTACAGTTTCATCTTTACTTCCACCATCGATGATAATGTATTCGATATTATCGTAGGTTTGTTCTAGAACAGACTCAATTGCTTCACGGATGGTTTCTGCATTGTTGTAAACAGATGTAATGATAGATATTTTCATAGTTTATATCCATACTCTTGTTTAATAGCTTCCTGAATGCTGATTTTTTCTTCTTTAGAAATTTTTTCAATTTCATAGACTTTAGTATCTACTAAAAAACGATACCAAAAACCTTGTAAAAAGTGCCAAGCAAGACCTTGATAGCCATCTAAAAAACCGAATCTCATTATATATCTATAGTTAAAATATAAAAATGCTCTTATTGATTTTGGCATTTTTTCATATATTTTATTTTTTAGTATTTTTTTGACTTTAGATTGCATTGTTGTATCATTTTCTGTTTTTTCTATATCAAATAGGTTGTATTTTTTATTTAATTGGTCTATGGCTTCTCTTGTAGCATATCCATTATGTTTTTCTGTCCACCATCCAATATTGTTTAAATTGTGATCCCAAAAGGGATTACTTAAATATTTAACTTTACCTTGGTGTTTTAAAATAATATGCTCATCCATCCATTTATTTTCACAATAACCTTCGCCGTATTTCCATATACGAAGTAATTTAGTAGGGTAACTTCCTCCATGAATCATTTTTCTTCCTAAAAATATATGTCCTCGATTTAATACATATCCGCTACAATCTGAGTCATCTTGAAACTCTTCATTGATTTCGTTACACAGTTCAGGAGTTAAGACTTCATCTGAATCAAAGCGCATTACCCATTTTGTTTTAATATTACAATTTTCTAATCCCCAGTTAAGTTGGATTGAGTAATTTATCCACTTATTCTGATAAATTTTTGCACCTAACCTGGTAGCAATGTCAATTGTTTGATCTGTTGACAATGAATCGACAATAAATATTTCATTTGTAATTTTAAGAAGTGATTCAATGCAACGAGCTATGTGCTTTTCTTCATTAAAAGTTAGGATAATTACGGAAATATTATTTTTCATTGATAAGGTTCCAATACAAATTTGAATATGATTGGCTGACATGATCCCATGAATATCGTTCAGCCATAAGAAGAGCATTTGTTTTTATTACATTATATGTAGCAGAATCTATAGTTAAAATCGAATTTAATTTTCTGATTGATTCTGCAAGATTTTCAATATTTAAAATAAAACCATTCTCTTGATCTGTGACAAGTTCATTTAATGGTAAAATATCATTAACAATAGGTATAAGCCCTGCGCTCATAGACTCAATAACAGACATCCCAAAGCCTTCATAAGCACTTGCAGTAATGAAAAAATCAGCATTATGTAGTTCCGATATTAAGTGACTATCTTCCATGAAAGGTGTTATCGTTATGTTTGGAGATAAAGATATCATTTCAAACAGAAGTTTTATATAATCTTCATCATCTGTTCCACCGATTAATTGCAATTTAATGTAGGGATGTTTTTTGGAGAGTTCTAAAAAAAGCTCTATCAATAAATGAACTTGCTTATTAGAACTAAACCTACCAAAATATATAAATCTCCAATTGTTTTTTTCTGCTATTTTAAAATTATGAGCAAAAAATTTATTAAAATCTATTCCATTTTCTATTAGTGTAAGCTTATCAGGAGCGACTATTTGCTTAAAAGTTTTATAATCATTTTTACTTACACTTACTACTTTAGAATACTGTTTAATTAAATTTTTAGTGATTATATTCCAATAAAGATTTTTGTACCAAGATTTTTTATTTGTGTGAAACATACCACCATGTGTTGCTAAAATTAGCGGTATTTTATAGTTGTTGAGCATAAAGTGAGCACTGATACCAGCAACTTGCGGGTCATGTATATGTATGATGTCATAGTTAAAACCTTGAATATAGGTACTTAAGTTATGGAAGTATAAAAAAGGAAAAATACCTTTTGTTGGAATGTTGAAAATGCTCATGCTTTGTTCTTCGTAGGTAGAATAAATATTGTTTTTCAAGCTGATCACTGCAATATCCACTGAAATATTATGCTTATTGATCAGTGCATTGGATAGTCCGTTGATGTGATATTCAATGCCACCTACATGAGGTAGATAAGTTGATGTGACCATAAGTATATGCATACCTTAATCTCTTATATTTTCAGAAATGGCTTTTTCAATGATGTGCATTTGAGTGTTTGGGTTGTAATATTTTTCAATAATATTTATACATTGGTAATAATATTTATCCCTATATTGAATAGGTTGTAGTTTTGCAGTAAAGTCATTAAGATCATTTTCTTTAAAAAATATTCCAGTTATTTCATGAGTAAGTGCATCGATTTCGGGAAAATGTTCATCTAAATTATCATTTGTAATCATTGGTATTCCATATGCTAGCGAGTGCATAGCAGACAATCCAACCTTTCCTATTACAACACTATATTCAGCTGTATTGTAAAGTTCAGAAAGCTCCTTTTCATCATGGCAAGCGCCATAAAATATGATTTTATCGCTAATATTAAGATCTAATGCCAATTGTTGTAGTAGTTCTCTGTCTGGCCCATCACCAACAATCAGCAAGGACGTATTTTGTCCAGTATCGTTTTGCATCTTGATTGCACGGATCGCTTGATCAATTTTTAGTTTACTCATGAGTCTCCCTATAGCGATTAAAACTAGTGCATCTTCATCTATTTTAAGCTGTTTCCGTTTTTGTAAACGATCATGATAGGTTAGGATATCTCTATAAGCTTTTTGAGTGTTGTAATCAAGGGAGTTGTAGATCGTATACAATTTTTCCGAGGAAAAACCATTTTGTATCATAATGCTTTTTCCTCGAGTACCATACAGTAAATGCACATTAAAAAGTTTATAAAAGATTTTACGAAGTATATTTTTAAATCCTTTATCTTGTTTTTTGTAACCATGGGTCCAGTTAAAAGATGGTATTCTGCGAAGTCGGCAAATCAGTGCACATGCCCATTCAGAAGGGGAATAAGGATTAGCATTTACTATATAAGCATCAATTTTGTCAAATAATATCGAACGAATAACGGATGGTTGCCATTCAATAGGATAATTTAAAAATGGAATTTTAATGTATTTAGTTTTTGATATTTTTACGTTTAATCCTTTAGTTTCAGTCAATAAATATGGATCCCCAGAATTTTTTTCATCTGCCCAAAATTCATAATCGTACTGTTGGCTCTGTGAAAGTAGTGTAAAGATAGGGATCCGATACTTTGGAATAAAAGAATAATGAACAACGATTTTTTTCATGAATGATCTCCAATGTTTTGTTTTTTTTGATATGTATGATAAATGAGAATAACTGCAAAAAAGCCAAATAAGATACGAGAATCTGACAAGGAAAGAGATTTCATGCTATTAAAAAATAAAAAAATGAAAAGTGCCCAAGGCAGAAACTTCTTTGTTCTTATCAACTGTCTAAGGATACTTATAATAAAGGTTCCGTATACCAATATTCCAAAGATTCCGAGTTCAAATAGAATTTCAAATATCATATTGTGCGGGTAAGATCGTACATCATATCTGGTGTATTCATAGCCGAAACTACCAAATCCATACCCTACTAGAATGTGCTCAGTATCTACTTTACTAAGTACAAATTGTGCACGAACCAGTCGATCATTGGCAGAGCTGTCTTTTTCTATTGTAACGATCCTGTCATAGGTTCGCTCAAGTAGACTTCCGATATCAAGCTTAGTTAGTGCGTAAGTACCCATAAAAACTATTAAAATACTGCCAATTAGCATTGTCAATATTTTGGGGCGTTTAATTTTAAAGCCATTGTAGATAATGAAAAGTAGGGTAACAGCTATAAAGCCGAAGAGTGGACCGCGAGCACCGGTGGTAGTAAGTACAATTAGTAAAAAAAGCGAGATAGGGAAACGAAACATAGTAGGTAAAATTGATAAAAAAGTATTTATAATTAATGTAATTCCAATAATATATCCCATCGTGAGATAGGATTGATAGATTGATAATAATGGGTTGGATTGAAAATTTGCATAAGCAGTTGAAAAAGATTTATAGCCTGTAATAAACAAAGGGAAAAATACAATAGTTAAGCCAGTAGCAATGATGATAAACCATTTTAAAAATTTCTCTACCGAGAACTTTTTTATGAAAAGAGGATAAATAAATCCAAGAAGGACGGTGAAAAATTGTAATATTTTTTCATAAACGTAGTGTTGAGATGATGTGTAAAAAAGAGAGAAAAGAATAAGAAAAAAAAGAGTTAGTAATAGAGCTGTCGCATATTTACTTAATATGCTGATTTTAATTACAAACTTATTTTGATAGGCATCGTGCATAAGAAGTAATGACAATAAAAGCGCTGTTAATAATGTGAAGTCTAGTCCGGTCGGAATATGAAAGTAATCTAAAAATGGTTTTATAGCACCTGACAAGAGAAATAGTATAAATATAATTTCTTTCATGATCTAAAACTCCCAATAAATGCTAAATAAATGACTGAATTAACGACATAAAATGCAATAAATGATCCAGCCAAAGCTATTCCTATGTGAGCAAGATTGAAAGAGAGTATAGCAAATAGTGCAACAGCACCAGCTATTGAAGCGTAGAAAACTATCCACGGTTTATTATGTACTAGGATATATTTGTTGAGTAAACTACTCAGCGTAAAAACTACGGATACAATCCCCAAATAAATAAGGATATCAGAGCCTACGATGTAGCTATCACCATATAATGACATGATCTGCTTTGCAAAAATACTAAAAAGAGTTGCCATAACTACAGAGATACCGAGATTTATTCCGATATTGATCCAAAAGACTTGTGAGAGTTCGCTTGTATCGTTTTTGCCAAATGCTTTTGATAGCATTGGAAGAGCCACGCTGGTTGTTGCTCCGGTGATGATCATGATGATGGTCAGCCACTGATAAGCAGCATCAAATATGGCTATTTCCTTAAAAGAGCCAGCAAATTCTACGACCAACACTCTCGCATACCAAAATGATAAGCTCGTAACAATGACGGATAAAAAGAGTGGTGTACTAAACTTTAGTAGTGTTTTACTCTCTTCGCTAATCGATGATAGACCATTTTTCCATGAAAGAGAGATGAGTTTGCGTGCCTGAAGATATTTACATACAAAGTCACTGATAAAATAAAACACAACTCCCCACACTGCACCCATAAAACCAAAATAGTAGATTAGACCTACTATGATAGGAAATGAAACAATTGATGCCATGATCCCAGAAAATGCAAGTTTTTTAAACTCTTCAAATCCTGTCAAGATCGACTGCATCGAGTTTGAGAGTGTCGTGGCGATGAGGAGGAGAGCACCTATCTCTATTCCCTGCACCATCAATCCCTCACCGATAAAAAAATGTTCAACCAATGGAGATGAGAATAGATAAAGGAGTGAGCCTAATATAACAGCGATGATTAAGTTGGTTGTAAATAGTGCTGAGACGATAGTATTTAGTTTTTCTCGATCTTCATGTGCGATTTCACTCACTCTTTTAATGATCGGAGAACCTAGTGCACCGCTGAGAATCCCCTCAACCGATGAGATAGTGCTACGAACCATCATAAACTGTCCAAATACCTCTTGTGGCAACAAGCGAGCGGCGATGATGTTGGTGAGAAACATCGAGAGTCTGCCGATGGAGTTCCCGATGAGAAGCCAAAAGCTATGATTGAGAATTTTTTTAAGCATATTTACTCATATTTTTTTCAAAATACCATTTTACATGGGTGTGGACGGTGGAATCAGCTAACAACGCTTCGGTAGACTGCCATCGATAGGTATTGTGTTGATCGTTGGTTTGTAATGAGAGGGATTTTAGACGGGTAATCATCTCTCTCCCTCTATTTCCCAGTAGCCATTTTTAGTACTTCCTACTCTTTTGAGTATTCCTGAGGCTTTAAGTTTTGCAAGGTGTTCTTTGATGGTTCCGT
>JAYTQE010000004.1:0-11411 GCA_043746875.1 Minisyncoccota bacterium | reverse complement strand
GCTAATCTTTTGAGATACTACACCGCCACATTCTGGACAAAATTTTGGCATATCAAATATAGCTGTTTTATTTGGACGAAGATTTTTTATTACTTCGACAACTTCAGGTATAACATCTCCGGCTTTTTGAATAATAACAGTGTCTCCTATTCTAATATCTAATCTTCTAATTTGGTCTATATTGTGAAGCGTAGCTTTTGAAACAATTGATCCTGCAACTTTTGTAGGAATAAAATGAGCAAGTGGCGTAAGTATTCCAGTACGCCCAACTTGAATTGAAATATCTTTAACTATAGTGGTAGTTTGCTCTGCTGGATATTTATAAGCGATAGCATATCTTGGAGCTTTCCCAACAACACCAAGTGTTTTATGAAGAGATAAATCATCTAATTGAATAACGACACCATCTGTACCATATTCAAATTTTTCTCTTATACTTTCTATTTTTTTAATTTGTTTTTCTATTTCAGACAAATTATTTGCTCTTATTTCATATGGAGCAGTCATAAATCCTAAATCTCTTAATTTTGAATGTATCTCAAAATGCGACTTAAGATCAAATCCTTGTACAATATCCCAAGCAAAAAAATCTAAATTACGTTCTTTTGTAAAAGAGGGGTCAAGTTGGCGAATTGAACCAGCGGCGGCATTTCTAGTATTTGACAATAGTGGTCGTCCTTCTTTTTTGTATTTTTTATTTAAGTCTAAAAGAGTTGCTTTTGCCATTACAATCTCTCCTCTTATTTCTATTGTTCCAAGATTATCCCCTTTTAAAAAAAGCGGTATAGAAGATATAGTTTTTATATTTTGAGTGATGTCTTCTCCAATAGTTCCATCACCTCTTGTAATTGCTTTTATAAGGGTACCATTTAAATATATAATTGATGCGGCTAATCCATCCAATTTTAATTCGCAAAAATATCTAAAATCATTTTTTAAAACTAATTTTTTAATACGATTTTCCCAATCTAAAACTTCCTTAACAGAAAAAGCATCATTTAGTGATAACATTCTAATTTTATGAGAAATTTTATTAAAATGATCCAATGGTTTCCCTCCAACCCTATAAATAATAAAATTTGGATCTGAAAAATCTGGATATTTTTTATCTAATTCTTTAAGTTCTCGAACTAAAGAATCATAAATACTATCTTCAACATTTGATTTATCTAAAACATAGTAATCATGAGAATGTTTTAATATCTCATTTCTAAGTTTATTAATTCTTTTTTTTATATTAGTATCTGACATTAATTTTAATAAATAACCTCTAGTGCTCTTTCTACTTTTTTAGGAGAGTTCTCGCATATATTATATCCTCTAGATTTTATGATTGTTTGTCCTGGTTGAGTATCTTTATCAACTAAAAGTTTAGAACAAGGCATGATAAAAGGATTTTCTACTTCTTCTTGAAATACAAAATGATCTTTATAACTTTCAGAATCAACAATAAGAAAATTATTAGCACCACATGTAATTTTCCCTATAGAGCTAGGATCAGTCCCTGATTTAAAAATATCTAAAGTAAGATCATTATAAAGAGCACATTCAATAGTGGAATCTGCTTGGTAAAAAGATATTTGTGAATCTTTAGCTAAATTTGACAATATTGTTTGCTTAAATGTTGTATTAGAAATACTAAGGGCAATTGATAGTATCAAACTAACAATTAATACAGTAAAAAGCATAGCAAAACCTTTTTGATTTTTATTTTCTTCTAAAAAATTTTTTTTCATTTTTGATTCCATCTAGTTAAAAGCATAGATTGAGATATAGATCTATAATTTGTTCCATTCATCCAACTAATAGTAACATTTACAATAACATGATCTTCTCCTATTTCTCCATTTTTCATTTTTATGGATCTTGTAAAATTTGTATCATAAAATTCAGACAGTGGTAATAGGTGGTCTACATTGCTATAGGCATAAATATAATGTTCTGGATAATAACTTAATTTTTGACAATTATCTATTGAACCTTCACACATTCTTATATTTTTATCATTAGAAATTGTATCTATGTAGCAAGTATTTTCTGAAAAACAACCATCACTTGGAGATCCTGTTTTCTTTCCATCAGAATCAACATAAAAAAGGTTTCTCCATTCATCCCAAGATTTGCCTTGTTGAGATGCTGTATCTCTTGTATTTCTTATATATTCAAGTGATTCTTGCATTAGAAAATTTGCAACTATTTGATTTTTTGAATATCTAATAGAATAAAAACCACTAGTCGTAAGAGATAATAGTGCCCCGACTGATACTGTAAGTATCAGTATGGCTATAAGTGTTTCTACTAATGTAAATCCTTTTTGTTTCATAAAATTATTCTGCAGCTCTTTGTGATAAATATGTTTGAATTGCAAATGGAGATATCTCTGAAGATGTAGAAGCTACACCACTAACAAATAAATAAACTCCTGGTTGTATTTGGTCATTTGGATCTGACCCCTCAACATAAAAATATAATCCTTGTACATTTATACTAGGAGCAGTCAGGGCAATATTTTCACCCCAAATACCGTTAATCTGAACTCTTTTTTGTATTGATCCATTACCATTTGAATGAACTCCTTTTGAATACTCTACAAGTTGATCTACTCCGAGTGTAGAGTGTATTAAAAGTATATCACTTGGATTTTGACTTGAAAGAGGACAATCCGTATACCCACCAACATTTGATACTCCCCCACAAACAATAGAATCTCCTGTTTTAACATTTCTAGATAATGACTCTATCGCAAAATTTAAATTATCAACTACAGACCTCATAGACTGAATTTTCTTAGAAGAATTATTTACTGAATACAAAGAACCTACTGAAGCAAGAACGACTACGTTAAAAATCATCAGTGAAACCATTAATTCAATTAGAGTGAAGCCTTTATTTTTATTAAATTTAATATTTTTTTTATCTAAATTCATAATATTAATTATTAATTTATTGCAATTTGTCCAGTATTCCAAATTGTAACTGTTTTTTGAACTCCTTTTGCTGATTGCAAAATTAAATCAACATAAGAGGTTGGGGCTGTGTCACAAGAATCATAGTATCCACCTAATTTTATACAAAAATTTGCATCTGGGCTTGGCCTTAAAAAGGTAATATCTACTATTCCATTTTCCATACATTCTCTTGTACCATAAACATCTCTACATATAGAAACAATTTTATCTGCTGTATTAATGTTTAATAATTGAATACATTCATCATTTTCTGTAGGATTACCACAACTACCATTTGTTTGATACATTTTATTATAAACTAATGGTAAATTATTTTGATCCGGAATATCTGCAAAAAAAATAAACTGTCTATTGTAAGGAAGGTTATCGGCTATATTATCATCTGGAGAAAAACTCAAGCCATATGAATGAAAATCTTCTGTTCCATTTTCATTTTGTATAAATTGAACACTAGTTGAATAAGTCTGAGCTTTTCTAACATAAAGACCTACATCTTGAGCTAGATTTCTAACAGAAACATTCGAACTAAAATCAGAATAATTAAACAATAAAACAGATGAAACCAATCCAAATATAAAAATAACGACAATCATCTCTATGAGAGTTACTCCTTTTTGATTAAATTTCTTTTTTAAAAGAAAAAAAAGTTTAGATTGTCTTTTTTCTTTTACCATATAGGAAGTAAACTATTTATAGTCAGACCCCAAAGACCTACTATAAATACTCCCAAAATAAGAAATGGCCCAAAAGGAACTTCACTTTTCATTTTATATTCTCTTGAAAGAGCTATGAGAAATAATCCGATAATTCCGCCAAACCAAAAAGATATGAATAATGCAGCAAACCCTCCTGATAAACCAAGTAACCATCCAATACCTAATGTTAATTTAACATCCCCAAATCCCATTAATTTACCTTTTGATAAAAACCATAATAAGAAAAATGGCAAAGCTACTAAAACTCCATCAAATAAAGCTCCAAATAAATTAAAATTTTGTAAGATAAAAAATTTCCAAAAAATAGAAATTAATGCAAATACAATAAAAGGATAAACTACATTATCAGGAATAATTTTATGTCTTAGATCATAAATAAGTATAACTATAAGAAAAGAACTAATTATCATAGAAAAAACAAAAACTAACCAAGATTTATCACTAAAACCACTATTTAAAACTATTCTTATATAAGAAATAGTAAAAGTAAGAGCTGTTGCAAGCTCGACTAGTGCGTATTGGAAAGAGATTTGATTTTTGCAACTGCGACACTTCCCTTTTAAAAATAAAAAAGAAAATACAGGAATTAATTCATACCATTTAAGTTTATTGCTACAATTGGCGCATTTGCTGTGTCCTTTAACAATACTTCTACCTGTATTAATTCTTAAAATAACAACATTTAAAAAACTACCTATAATAAGTCCAAAAATAAAAATAATAATTGGTAAAAAAATCATATATATATAATACCATGTTTATAATTTAAAACACAAAACAAAAAACTACCCTAAGGTAGTTTTTTGTTTTGTTAAAAATAGTAATTCTAAAATTAACAAGCAACAGCGTTAGCAGCAAGAGCAGTAGCTTCTTTTGCAGCACCTGTTGAATCAACACACCATCCTGATGATGCTGTTGAGGGACTCTTAAGAGATACGATAGCAGCCCATCCTGTAGCACTGTCATGACATACAGCTGAACCTGCAGCACCTGCAGCACTATAGGTAAAAGCAGTAGCTGTAGAACCTACAGTGTTTGCTGTTGCCAATTTTTGAGCAGCACCTAGAACCATAAGAGAGATATTGTTTGTTCCTGATGTACATACGTTAGCATATGTTTGTCCTGCATCGTAGAACAATTCTGCTTGAGCACGAGCATTAGTCAAACTAGCTTTAATTGCAGCGTCAGCTCCTTTATTTCTTGCACTGTTAAGTGAAGCAAGAACAACTGATGCTAATATACCGATAATAGCGATAACAACCAAAAGTTCTATAAGGGTGAAACCACTTTGTGAATTTTTCTTCATAAGAATTAATTTAATATTTGAATTTAATAATATAATACTACAAATAATTTTGTAATATGCTATCTATTGTACCACAAAAAAGATAATGCAAGTGGAAAACTATTGAATTCCCCCAGCTATATTATAAATAGGTACCAAAATTGATACTAAGAGTAATCCTACGCCTAATCCAAGGGAAATAATCATAAATGGCTCTATAAGACCTACAAGAGTATCCACAGCTTCATCAACCTCTCGATTATAAAACTTAGACAACATTTCCAATATTGAACCCATAGATCCTGTTTCTTCTCCAACCATAATAATCTGGGTCATTAATTTTGGTATTTCTTCGTGACTAGCCAGAGATTGTGAAAATGATTTTCCACTTTTTACATCTTCCATTGAACTTAACATAACAGCTTGATACTTTTTATTTCCAACAACATTTGCTGTTATTTCTATAGCTCTAACTATTGGTATTCCTGATGAAAGCATTGTATTCATATTGTCAGAAATACGGGCAAGATATAATTTTCTAAAAAGATTTCCAGCTACAGGAATACTTAATTTTACATCATCTAATAATTCTTTACCTTTTTTTGTACGTGTAAGGTGTATCATATATCCAAAAAATATTACAAGTCCTATAAGGAAAAAAATTCCATAGTTTATCAAAAATGCACTAATAGACATAACAATTTTTGTGTACCAAGGTATAACTTGTCCACTTTCTGAAATAATAGCTGACAATCTAGGTACAACTACCGTAAACATAAGTGTCATGACTATAAAAAATGTTCCTATAACAAAAGCTGGATATACAAGTGCATGTTTAGTTTTTGATGTTAGAGCATACTGCCTATCTAAGTATTCAGCCAAAAATGAAAATACTTGAGTGAGTTTACCTGATTCTTCTCCTGCTCGAACCATATTTACATAAAAATCAGAAAAGACATCTTTATGTTTTGATAAAGCATTTGAAATTGATGAACCTGATTGCAAATCGGTAACTACTTGATTTAATTTTTTTGAAAGTAATTTATTATCTACATTATCTGCTAAAAGTGTAAAAGCTTTTAGGGCAGATACTTGAGCTTCAAACAATGTCGACATTTGACGAGAAAGTATAACGACCTCTTTCATTGGAACTTTTTCAAATAATGTTATTTCAAACCATTTCTTTGAATCTTCCTCTGATTTAATTATTGTTACAATCAGACCCCTACGCTGTAGACCTAAAATTGCAAGATCTCTATTGACGGCCTCTATTGTGCCCTCTTTCTTTTCTCCTTTATCTGTAACAGCTTGATATTTAAAATTCATATTTTTATAAAAGTCTTTCTAAGTTTTTTGGATTAACAGAATATAGATAAGCGTTTTCAATAGATATTTCACCTGCTCTAACAAGTTCAACTAATGATCTATTCATATCTATCATACCTTGTTCGTATCCTGTTTCGATCACCATATCTATTTCATGTGTTCTTTTTTCTCTAATTAAATTAGAAATTGCATTATTATTTATCAACAATTCATAAGCAGGAACCCTTCCTCCACTAATACGGGGAATTAATCTCTGAGAAAAAATACCTATTAATGATGCAGATAATTGAGTTCTAATTTGATCTTGTTGATTTGGAGGAAAAGAATCTATTATTCTATCTATAGTCTGTGATGCATTATTGGTATGGAGAGTTGATAAAACTAAATGTCCAGTTTCTGCAGCTGTAACAGCTGTACCGATAGTTTCTACATTTCTCATTTCTCCTATAAGAATAACATTAACATCTTGTCTAAATGCACTATGAAGAGCCATAGAAAAATCAGTAGTATCAATTCCTATTTCTCTTTGATCGATAATTGCTTTTTTTTGTTCATATACATATTCAACAGGATCTTCTACTGTAAGAATATGCGCAGATCTCTCTTGATTAATAAGTCCAACCATTGCAGCCATAGTAGCTGACTTACCTTGTCCTACAGGACCAACGACCAAAAAGAATCCTTGTCTTTTTCGAGCAAAATCTGCCAATATAGGTGGTAAGTTTAATTCTTCTAATGTTTTGACATGGGGAATGAGTCTTAAAACCATTGATGCTTTTCCTTGTTGTATAAAAATATTTCCACGTAACCTTGTTGTACCTTGAAATTCATAAGAAAAATCTAGTTCTTGGAATTCAAAAAAATGTTTATACTGGTCGGAGCTAATTATCGCTTGAATAATACCGTTCATAATTTCTAATGAAAAAATCTCATGATTTATAAGAGATATAAGTTCACCATTAACCCTAACGTAGGGTACTCTACCTGTAGACAAGTGTAAATCTGACCCATCTTCTCGGATAAGAATCTCTACTAATTCATCAAAATATTTTTTATAATCCATGTTTTTTTAATATATCAAGTACCCTAGTAACAACTTCAGATGGTGTGTTTTTTGCTTTTACAATATAATCTTCAGCTCCAAGAGATTTACCTCTTTCGATATCTTGCTCTTGACCTAAATTAGATAAATAAACTTTTGTCGTATTTAATGCTAATTTTTCAGAATTTACTCTTTCTAAAAGTTCAAAACCATCTACTGTTGGCATTACAACATCTATAAGCATTATGTCTGGATTCAAACCTCCTTTTAATTTATCAATTACTTCATTTGAACTCATTGCTATTTCTACAATAAAATTAGCCTGAGTAAATCTCAAGGCATACATATCCAACAAAAAACTATCGTCATCAATAATTAAAATAGATCTATTTTTATTATTAATTTCTGTGTTGATATTTGCCATAATTTATTATACTACATATTATAAACCATATACTTCTTGCATGGGAACTTTTCCATCCAAAGCTTTTATTAAAGCATCTTCTTTAAGAGTTATCATACCTTTTGATCTTAGTATTTTATACATTTCTTGATCTCCTGGGTTTTTTAAAATTAACTCTTGAATATCTTTATCGACACTAAACATCTCAAAAATAGCTATACGTCCTTTTGTTAATGATGATGAATCTAAAGATGGTTTTAATTCATACATTTTATTTGAAAAATTTAATTTATTTAAATATTCTGGACTTAAATCTTTAAATTGATCTTCAATAAATTTTGAAGTTACTCCGTCCATCAGAACTTCATGTCTACAACTAGGGTTTACTCTTCTTAAAAGTCTTTGGGCCATACCGAGAATCAATGTTGGTGCAATCAAATAAGGATCTATACCCATATCTATCAATCTAGGAACTATACCTATAGAATTATTTGTGTGAATAGTTGAAAATACTAAGTGTCCAGTAAGAGATGCTTGGATAGCAAGTTGGGCTGTTTCTTTGTCTCTAATTTCTCCAACCATAATAATGTTTGGGTCTTGTCTAAGAATAGATCTTAAACCCGCAGCAAAAGTGTAACCAATTTCTGGCATAACCTGTGATTGTGTTACCCCTGATATCTGAAATTCCACAGGATCCTCTAGAGAGATAACATTTTTACCTTCTTTGTCTACTTCATTTAAAATAGAGTAAAGTGTTGTTGATTTTCCAGATCCTGTTGGTCCTGAGATAAGAATTAATCCATACGGTCTATTAATTGCTTCTTTAAGCATATTAAAATGATCATTTGTTAATTCAAGTTTATCCATAGACTTAACTCCATTTTCTGGATCTAAAATTCTCATAACAACCTTTTCTCCAAAATATGATGGCATTGTAGAAACACGAAATTCAATATTTCTATTATTAATAACAGAAGAAAAAGATCCATCTTGAGGTTTCCTTTTTTCATCAAGTCTCAACTTTGAAAGTATTTTAATACGGGCAATTATACCGTCAAATGTATTTATAGGTAGAGTTAAGGTTCTATGTAAAATACCATCTACTCTATATCTAACATTTATAGATTTTCCCACATTTTCTATATGTATATCAGAAGCCCCACCTTCAACAGCATGACTAATAATAACTGCGACAATTTTTATTATAGGAGCATCTTCTACTATTTTAATTTCTTTCTTATCTTGTTTGTCATATAAATTCTCTTTAATAGTTGATTTTTTTGCATCTTCTATTTCTAAATTAAGGTCTTCGACTGCAATATCTACTTCTTTAGATAGGGCTTTATAATTTTCTATTACAGCAATAAAATCTGAATAAGAAATTAAAAATATTTTAAATGGAATACTAAGATTTGCTGATATAAATTGGAGAGCATTCATACCTTCAATATTTTCAGGTTCTGTTATTCCGATAGATAAAACATTTTCAGAAAAAGCTATTGGTACAAGCTTATAATGTCTAGCTGAATCTTCTGATATAAATTTTAATGTATCATATTTAACATCTTCTGAATTTACTTTTTGATAGGGTACTTTATAAAATTCTGATTTTTTTTGAGTGATGATATCTTCAGATATTCCTAAAGAGATTGCTCCTTTTGTAATACTGCCTTCAAATTTACTATCTAAATCTGTTAAGATTAGATTATATTGAGATTTGTCTATTATATTTTGTTCAAGTAAAAATTCAAGAAACATTATTTTAATTATTTATTAGTTTTAAAAGTCATAGTATTTGCTGGTGTAATATTTGCACCTTGAGAAAGAATTGCTCTAACAAAATATGTAGTATCTGGTATTAATTTTGTTATTTTTAATATTACTACTCCACTTTTTTCGACAGGAATTATTTGAGTTGCTTGTCCAAATAATTCACTAATTCCATATTCAAAAATAACATTACCTGGATTTTGTCCATTAATTGTTACTTGAGCTCCTAAATCAACAGAATTATTTGTAATTTTTGTTGGTTGTAATGTTTGTATTTCTGATGAAGATATTTCTTCAATAAAAGAATCCTCTACTCCTATAGGATCAAATGGATTATTTCTACCTAAAATATCTGTTCCTAAAGAAATAGGATGATCTCTTAATGTTTTGTAAGCCTGATTACTAAATATAGATGTATCTATCACAATAGACTTGATATCTGAGAGTGCTTTTGAAAATTCACTTTGTTCTTTTGTAATATTACCTACTGGTATATTAGTAGAAGTTATACTTTCTTTTGTTGTAGTTTCATCTTTTTTACTTCCGGAGAAATAATATACAAAAATAAAAATTGCACTTATTACCACTATTAACGAAAATATTTTTACTTTTTTACTCATAATTATTGTTTTAACCAATAAGTTTTTAATGTAATTTTATATGTCAAAAAATTAGCTAAGCCATTTTCTGCTTTAGAATTATCACCGGAACTAAAATCTACAGATACCACATCAACTAATCGTAGATTTTTTTCTAAATCAGCAAGAAATGCTATAAAATTTTTATATTGACCACTAGTTTGAAATGTTACTATTATTTCTCCATATTTTTGGTTATTTATATCTAATTTTACAGCACCACCATTTGATTTATCGTCATTTGATTTGTAATCAACACTACGTAGTGCTGAAAGCCCGTTCTTATTAGCAATAGAATTTATTTGAATTATCAAACGAATATTATCTACACTGTCAGGTAGCATAATTTTTAGATTATCAAGATCTGCTTTATTAATATCATTATATTTTTTTATAAGTTTGTCTCTTGATTCTTGTAGTGTTTCAGCTGTCGTTAATTTAGCATCAGAAACAGACACTTCACTTTTTGTTTTTTTTATAAGATCGTATTTAGGTTTAATAAAAGTAAAGAATACCCCTATCGATGTGCCTATTAATAATAATAAAAATAAATATCTCATTGTGTTGTGTTTATATCTTTTGATAAATTGTCTATTTTAGATTTTACATCTACTAATTTTTGATAAGAAATATCATTTGGGTCAACTGAAAAAACCAACTTAAATTCTACTATATTTGTTTTTTCATTAATAGATAAGCCCGAAAAAATAGGATTTTTTATAAAAGAATTTTTTGTAAAAGCATCTGACTGTAAAGCTATAGTTGCATAACTTTTTGCACTTCCGGTTAGTGAAACTTGCACAGTCTTATTTTTTGATCCTGGATCACTATTGAGTGTATATGAAAAATTTTTATATTGAATGGATCGTAATGTTGATTTTTCAAGTGTACTAAAAATAGTAGAAACTGCTATATGATTTTCTAAAATTGATTTTATACTTCCTATGCGAGAATCTAATAATTTCATATCTTTTATAAAATCTGTACCTATATTATTTTTTGCATCGTCAATTGAAATTTCTATTTTAGATTTTTGAGAAACTAATTGTTTTTGATAAAAGAAAACAAAAACAAAAGAAACTATTGTTGCGAGTACACTAATAGTGGCCATGATAGATAATAACCCTACAGCTCTAGTTGATGTATGTGAAGAAACCGGATCGTTTGATACTGGTTTTTTAGGAATAAAAGATGTAGGCATATTTGTCTCCATTATTACAACAATTATACCTTGTCTAGACTAGCAAGTGCAAGTAACTACT
>JAYTQE010000003.1:0-1513 GCA_043746875.1 Minisyncoccota bacterium | reverse complement strand
GCTAAGAGGATTTTACCTACCTCACAATATATATGATGTAGCCAAAAACAACCCTGCCCATATCACTAATATCATCAATTCAATCAAAGAAGGACATCTCTCCTCAATTTTTGTTAAAGATAGTAAACTGCAATATTCAAGTATTTATTTTTTTGCATTGCCTGTTATATTAAATATTCTAGTTTTAATAGGATTTTCACTATTTTCAACTTTATACATTTTCAAAAAAAGTTTTAGAAATCAGAAGAGTAGCTTTATTTTACTATTTGTTTTATACGGTCTTGCAGTCGCCTTTCCGTGGTCAAATAATTCAAGATACATGATGGCCTATTTTCCACAAATGGCTATAATGTTTGTATATTCTCTAAATTTTCTTATACGAAATGAAAGAAAAGATGCAAATTAGACCTTTGTTCGCCAAGTATGTACTTGCTGGTATATTTAATACTATTACGGGATATGGGATTATCATTTTATTGATTTATTTACTTAAAATCAATATTTATTTGTCATTTTTAATTTCCACTTTTATTGGAATTCTATTAAATTTCTTTGTATATTCTTCGTATGTATTCAATAATAAAGAAAGAAAAAATATATATAAATTCAGCCTCGTGTATATTGTTCTATACGGCATAGGTAATCTTCAGCTATATATCTTTAATTCTATTGGAATATACCCATATATAACTATGGTATTTATCATAGTAATAAATACCATAATGGGATTTTTGCTAAATAAAGATTTTGTATTTAAGAGGTTACCATGAAGCTTATAAGTGTTGTTACTCCTTCATATAATGAAGAGGATAATATAGAAGTGTTATATGAAAAAGTGAAAGAAGTCTTTGAATATTTAAAAGACGATTACGCTTATGAACATATTTTTATTGATAATGCTTCAACAGATAGCACCCTTGAAATATTAAAGGAAATGAGCAAAAATGACAAAAATGTCAGAATTATAGTTAATTCTAGAAATTTTGGCCACATCAGGTCTCCCTACTATGGCTTGCTTCAAGCAAGTGGGGATGCCGTAATTTCTATAGTGGCTGATTTACAAGATCCACCTGATATGATTCCAGATTTTATAAAAAAATGGGAAGAAGGGTATAAAATAGTTGTTGGTGTCAAAAAAACAAGCGAAGAATCTTCTTTAATGTTTAGTATCCGTAAATTATATTATCGCATAGTCAATAAATTGTCTAATATTGAATTGATTAATAACTTTACAGGATTTGGTCTATATGATAAAAAAGTTATTAATATTTTAAAAAACATTAATGAACCGTACCCCTATTTTCGTGGTTTAATATCTGAAGTTGGTTTTGAAAAATATCAAATTGAATACGCTCAGCCTGAGAGAAAAAAAGGAATAACAAAGAATAATTTTTATACCTTATATGATATAGGGATGCTAGGTATTATTAGTCATTCTAAAGTTCCTCTTCGTATTGCGACGATGTCTGGTTTTTTGTTATCGGCTATCAGTATAATTATTGCTTTTTTCTAC
>JAYTQE010000002.1:0-2264 GCA_043746875.1 Minisyncoccota bacterium | reverse complement strand
TTCCATTTTTTTTATCGTATTCAATTCTTATTTTTTTTATTAACCTATGAATGTATACAGTCATAGCATTTGAACTTTTTTTATATATTAAAGCAATTTCTTCTATAGGAAGTTCTTCGACAAATCTTAAGTGTATTATTTGTTTACTATCCTCATCTAAATCTTCTAATAAATCTTTTATGACAGATATATCATCTTGACGTAATATTTCATCAGTATCCTTAGTAGAAGATGGATCATAGCCAGATTCCATAAGGTAGTCTAATGAAGAAGACTTTTCTTTTTTATAGTAGTCAATTAAAGCATTTTTAGCTGATCTATAAATAAAAGCTTCAGGATAGTCTATATTTTTGCCTGATGCTATATATATCCATACCTTGGTAAAGGTGTCTTGGGTAATATCAATAGCTACAGAACGAGAAGATACTCTAAAATAAAGATATCTAAATATAGCGTCTTGGTACTTTTCAACCATATCTAAGAAAGTAGCCTCATTATCAAATTCTTTAAGATCAATCTTATCTTGTGACGACTCAAGGGGGTTCATATTACAATTATACACAAAAGAATGATTTTTATCTTTATTTTGATATAATAATCCGATGCAAAAAGAAAAAAAGATACCAAATATTGTGATTGTAGGCGGGGGATTCGCAGGAATAGCTACTATTAAAAAATTAAAAAAGTTAGATGTTAAGGCCAATATTACACTAGTCTCGAAAAGTGACATTTTTGAATATTACCCAGCACTTTACAAGCTTGTGACAGGGGCTCTACCAATAGAAGTTTCAGTTCCAATAGATGTTATTTTTAAAAACCAAAATATTGAATTTAAGAAAGAAACTTTTATAAATTTAGATGAAGAGAAGCAAATAATTATAACAAAAAATTCTACAGATAAAGAAAGTATATTTTCTTATGATTATTTAGTACTAGCACTTGGAAGTGAGACGAATTTTTTTAATATTAAAGGGTTACCAGAATTATCTTATAGTTTTAAGTCTGTTGACGCTGCCATCAAACTTAAAAAACATTTTTGTGATTTGTTTAAAGATTCAAAAGATCTAACAAAAGAGCAATTAGTTTCTATGCTCCATGTAGTTATAGTAGGTGGAGGACCATCAGGTGTTGAATTGGCGGGAGATTTAAAACATTATCTTATAGACTTAGCAAAACATCACAAAACTGATCCAAGTTTTATTACTATCGATTTAATTGAAGCTAGTAATAGAATACTTCCAACATTACCAGAAAAAGTTTCTATTATTGCTGAGGCACGTCTTAGAAAAATGGGTGTTAATATTTTTACAAATAGAGCTCTTGCATCTCAAGAGATTGAAGAAGTATTTTTAAAAGATATGAAAATGAGCTCTCATACCGTTATTTGGACTGCTGGAACTAGGATTAATGATACATTTAATAAGATTCCAGGAATAATTTTAGATGATCACAAAAGAGTTATGGTTTCAGACTTTTTATCTTTATCTAAAGACAATAATGTTTTTATAGCTGGAGATGGAGCAGCTACTAAATATAGCGGTCTAGCTCAAACAGCTATTGATCATGGGAATTATATAGCTACAAATATTTCAAAATTAGAAAAAGGAGAAAAAACTAATATTTATAATCCTAAAACCCCAAGTTTTGTTATTCCGATAGGGAATTACTGGGCAATATTTAATCATAATAATTTTGTTATGTCAGGATTCTTACCATGGATTCTGCGTAGTCTTATAGATATGAAATATTTTATTCAAATAGTACCAATAAAATATGTACTTACAGTTTTTCAAAAGGGTAAAAAATATCGAAAAGTCTACGGAGGATGCGAAGTAGAATAGTGTTTTGAATACTTAATTATCTTTGTTATAATACAAAATATATGGGAATCAAATCATTTTTAATGAAGAAGACTCTTCAAATGAAGGGTATGTCAAAAGAGCAAGCAGAAAGTATTGCAAAAGAATTAGCAGATAATCCAGAGCTTGCTTCAAGCTTAAAAGCACTAGAGTCTAATACTGAAGTTAAGGAGCTTTTTGAATCTATTCAAAAGGAAATAGAAGAAAAGAAAAAAAATGGAATGCAAGAAATGTATGCAGCAGTTCAGGTAATGGAAAAGTACAAAAGCCAGATAGTCAAACATAGAGCTGACCTAGAACCACTTATGAGATTGATGGGTAAATAAACTTTAATATAAATATTTTGATGAAATATTAAAACCAATAAAATCATATAAAGGAACAGGAATTGTTGGTATTTATACT
>JAYTQE010000001.1:0-7440 GCA_043746875.1 Minisyncoccota bacterium | reverse complement strand
TTCATCTCTCGGATAGATCATGTATACTTCATCATCTTTTTTTATATCAGCGAAAAAGTTTTTTGATGACTGCAGAATAGCTTCCCGCCCATCATAATACTCAATTAGAGGTCGTTGTCCATCTTGCCTCATCACTCCTTTCATTTGTGGAATAATATCTTTTGCTTCATGTGTTTGCTCTTCAATTTTTATTTTCTGTTCTTGAAGGTAGGACTCGATACGATCTGGTGTTCGTGCTCGGTAGATAGCTTTTCCATTTTCTTGAACTTCTTCAACAAATTCTTTATGTATTAACTGTTGTAAAACTGGATAAATAGTCGTTCTATTAATTTTTGTATGTTTCGCTATGTCGGCGACACTATCGTTCTCAACTTTTAGTAAGTAAAGATAAACAAGAGCTTCTTTTTCTGATAAACCAATTTTCTCCAAAAAATCTTTCATATGGAAATTATAACATCAATCAAACTTCGGGCGGTACTGTAATGCTTCGAGGATATGCGGAATTTCGATTGTTGTACTACCTTCAAGGTCAGCAATTGTTCGAGCAACTTTTATTGTTCGCATATAGACACGAGGTGAAAGTTTTAATTTTTCAGCTATTATTTGGAGTTGCCCGCGAGCTTCATCTGATAAATTACTTTTCGATTGAACTTCATTTGACGTGAGTTGATTGTTTAATTTTCCATATCTACTTTTTTGAACGCCACGAACATTTTCAACTTTATTTTTTATTTTCTCACTTTCTTTTTCAATAGCTTCTTCGTGTAGAGTTTGGTATTCAACATTTTGTACTGGTACCCATATATCTATTCGATCTATTATTGGACCAGAAAGTTTTTTGCTGTAACGTGCTATTTCATGAGCACTACATCGACATTGCTTGATACCACTTCCACGATAACCACACGGACAAGGATTCATTGCGGCGAGTAATATAAATTCAGCTGGATATCGCACTGATCCTTTCGCACGAGCGACAGTGATTGAACCTTCTTCAATAGGTTCACGTAATGCTTCAATCACACGTCTATCAAATTCTGGAAATTCATCAAGGTAAAGTATTCCGCGATGAGCAAGTGTGATATCACCTGGGCGCAGATTTGATCCACCACCAATGATTGCGACATGTGATGCACTGTGATGAGGTGAACGCAGTGGAACATTTCCGTGTAACGCATCATCTACAAGCCCGATAGATGAGTAGATTGTCGCAACTTCCAAAAATTCATCATTGGTCAGATCAGGTAATATTCCATGAAACGCTTTTGATAACATACTCTTACCAGTCCCTGGTGGTCCATATAGAACTATATTGTGTCCACCAGAGGCAGCTATTGTTAGAGCACGTTTTGCTTGGAGTTGTCCGCGTACTTCTCCAAAATCCGTTATGTATTTGTCTTCGCGTGTAACGATTCCTGTGTAGATAACTTTTTGTAAACTTTCAGTACCGTTTAGATGTGAAACAAGTGATGGTAATGTAGGTACAAGAAAAATATCTATACCCTCAATAAGTTTCGCTTCAGTTTCGTTTGTACTAGGAATAAATAATTCTTTGATTCCAACATCTCGAGCATACTGAGCAATTGATAATAATCCTCTGACTTGGCGTACATCACCATTTAGTGATAACTCACCAACAAATA
Organism: Minisyncoccota bacterium; assembly: GCA_043746875.1. GTDB lineage: Bacteria > Patescibacteriota > Minisyncoccia > Phycocordibacterales > UBA9973 > UBA4124. The sequence goes on along the minus strand of JAYTQE010000001.1, from coordinate 5,797 downwards.
ATTTGTCATCTCCACTGAATGTTAATTCATCAGTCGCTGTCAGATAACCAAGCGCGATTGCTACATCAAAATAAGCACCCTCTTTTTTCAATTCTGCTGGAGAGAGTGAAACAATAACTTTTTGATTTTCAGCTTTGATATTTTTACCGAGACTATTTCGAAGGGCAGAGATAACACGCTCACGAGATTCTTCGACTGCTTTATCTGGTAGTCCGACAATTTGAAAAAGATACAAACCACGATTAACATCTGTTTCAACAATGACTCCTGTTGCGCCAAGACCATTCAACTGCGCAGAATTTATGCGAGAGAAAGACATATATTAATTATAGTATGTAAAATTTAAAAAACCATCTAATAAATTTAGATGGTTTTTTTTTATTTAGTTATTTATATGATGTTTACAAGTTCGAGCTGCTGGATTTGCTTCAAGTCGAGCAAGCTCTATTTCTTCTCCAGAGATTTCACAAATACCATAATTTTTATTATTTTCAATTTTATCAATAGCATGATTTATATCCTTGAGTCTAGATTGTAGAGTTGAGAGCATTGAACTTCTTTCTTCAAAATCCTCAAAACGATCAGCTGCATCATTGTCATCTATTTCTCCTACAAGATCTTTATCGGGTGTCGCCTCCCAAGAATTTGTCTCTGTATTAAAAATACCAATACCCCCTAATTCCTCTTCAAGAGTAGTTTTTTCTTCCAGTAATTTAACTTTAAAATATTTTCTATCAATCATTATTTTGTATAGTAGCACGGGGGCATAAAAGCACAAGTAGTTTAATTAGATTGTTTAATTATGCTCTCATATATAGATTTTAGGACACTTGGTTTTGTTGTTATTACTATAATATTTTCTGTTGGGTAACCATAAATTAGTATTTGTTGATGTTCCATATTGTTCATATTCCCGTACAGTGTTCTTATAGGTATATTATAAAAATAACTACTTTCAAATTTTCCACCAATTTCTTCAACATATTTACTTATATCAATATTGAGAACTTTATAAAAAGAATTAAGCATTTTTGGTTCTAGTATGAGTAATTCTTTTGCAGAAATTTCTGCATCATTTGTTGATAGTATTAAAAAGGGATTAACTTCATTTCCGTCATTTATTATTCCTAATTTGGCAGTTGTTATTATTTTTTCAAAAGGTTCATTTGTTCCAGATTCTAAAAATTTAAAAAAATCTTCTTTATTTAATTCCTCAAGATTTTCTTGGTTTTTCTTTAAAGATACAAGAGTTGGTTTATTTTCAGGGATAATTATTTCAGTTGTAATTTTTCTTACGACCTCACGAATATCTGTTGAATTTATAAAAATATTTTCTGTAACAGGAAATATCCCAACTGAATATTTCTGTACAGTTTTTACTGTTAGATTTTTGTAATAGTAAAAACCATAAAAAATTGATCCTACTCCAAATAAAATTAATATTAATGTTCCAACTAAATACCATTTTTTTTGTTTAGCATTTGAAATTTCAATGAGTTTTTTCTGCTCTATTTTTTTTGCATCAGCTATTAATTTTGCAACAACACTTGCCTCCGTAGTGTCAAAAGATTTTGCTAGATCACTTTGATAAGTATGAATAAACAATGGTTTTTCAGGCTGATCTTCAGGAGTATTTTTTTTGTTTTCTATTTCTGACATTTTAATATCCTATTAAGTATTTTTTCGGCTGAGCTGATAAATCCAAAAAATCATCAGCTGCTTCTTTTAATGAAGATGCTGCTGATTTACCAAATGTGGCAACTTCTACTTGGACTCCATGGTGATATCTTAAAAATTCACATAAAGGAACAAAGTCACCATCACCTGATATTATAATAACAGCATCTAATTTTGGAGCCATAGAAACAGCATCTATTGCAAGACCAATATCCCAATCAGCTTTTTTACTGCCGTCATAAAATATTTGTAGATCTTTTGATTTTGTTTCTATACCCGCTTTTGTGAGGGCACTTAAAAAAGCTTTTTCATCTTCATTTTCGGTTGTTATTACATAAGCTATTGCCCTAACTAAATTACGACCACCTACAACATCTTTTAGAACATTTGAAAAATTTACTTTTCTTTTGTAGAGATTTTTTGCTGTATGATAAAGATTTTGTGTATCTATAAAAACTCCAACACGTTGACCAGTTTGTTTTATTATTGCCATTGCTATTAAACAGTATAAAAAATAGTATTAATTCTGTTTTATTATCTAAATAAATAGAGTTTCGAATCTCTATAGATCAAAAGTATTATTAATTTTGACCATTGATATAGTATACCTTTTTTAATAAAAAATCGCCCTTTATTTTGGGCGAAATTTTTATCCTTTTACAATTTTCATTGCTTGAGCGTAGTGTTCTGGGTTAGTTTTCTCAAGAATCTTTATATGTCCACGTCTATCTGCAACCATTTTTATTAAACCTCTGCGAGAGTGATTATCTTTTTTGTGTTTCTTAAGATGATCAGCTAGTTGATCAATTTTTTCTGTAAGCATAGCCACCTGTACCTTTTTTGAGCCAGTATCTGTTTGGTGAACTTGGTGCTTTTTTATAACAGCCTGCTTTTTCTTTGTTGATAACATAATGAGCCATCATAACACGATTAAATAAAAAAAGCAAGTATGAATCCTAAGCATAAATTATAAGCAAAGCACCTTACTTTTTTGTCGCACAATATTTATTGAAATGAGATATACTTTATTTACATATGGAATTCTCATTGGTTAAAAAACAATTTTTAGAATATATAGAAATAGAAAAAGGTCGTAGCTTAAAAACAGTTGAGAATTATGATAGATACTTGTCTCGTTTTTCAAAAGATATGAATATCAAAAATGTCTCAGATATTACTGAGGAAAATTTAAGAGAGTTTCGCCTTAAATTAAATAGAACCTCTGGTGTAAAAATTAAGGGTCAAGTTTCAAGTACAATGAAAAAGAATACTCAGAATTATTATATGATTGCTATTAGGTCATTTCTTAAATATTGTAGAAAAAGAAATATAAAAGCCACAACTCCAGATGTTATAGAACTAGCAAAAACTGGAAATAGACATCTTGATCTAATTTCTATAGAAGAATTAAATCGTTTATTAAAAGCTCCAGATTTAAATACTACAAAAGGATTAAGAGATAAAGCATTGCTTGAATTGTTTTTTTCTACAGGACTTAGACTTTCAGAGCTTTGTTCTCTCAATAATGACTTAGATTTATCAAAAGATGAATTCTCAGTTCGAGGTAAAGGTGAAAAAGTAAGAGTCGTATTTTTGTCTGAAGATGCAAAAATCTCTATAAGAGCTTATCTTAAATCAAGAAAAGACATGGAAGAACCAATGTTTGTAAATAACTCTACCGGATCAGTTGGTAGACTAACACCTAGGTCAATTGAAAGAATTGTTAAGCAGTACGCTATTAAGGCTGGAATTTCAAAAAAAGTTACACCCCATGTTCTTCGACATAGTTTTGCTACAGATCTGCTTTCAAATGGAGCGGACATTCGATCTGTTCAAATAATGCTTGGTCATGCAAATATTGCTACTACACAGGTATATACACACGTTACAGACAAGCAATTAAGAGATGTCCATAAGAAATTTCATAGTAAAAAATAATTTTTATTTTTTTAATTTTTGTGTTAGTATATATGGAAATTGTTCCTTATGAATCAAAAGAAGATCAAAATCGCAAGAAGCGTAGCATTAGCCACAATATTTTTTGTGGCAATTTTAGTCTCAAATTTGCGTGCACAAAAAATATTTAAAGTTTTGTGTTTTAGTGGTGAAGCAGTAGTTTCATTTAAAACTAAAGATTTATCATTCTTAAAATATGATAAAAAAGAGTTTTTCTTAGTAAAAGAAAAGAAAGGCAAAGATACTGTTTTATCAGTTATTTATGGTGATTCTATTTCAAATAAGATTAATTCGAATCAGGCATTAATATCAAAAAGTGTTATTACTGATTTTAAGATTATTAAAATTTAAATAATTTTTTTAGTTTTATAAAGACCCTTGTTTTGCAAGGGTCTTTATATTTTATGATTATAAAAACATGATATCATAGGGTATGAAAATAATATCTTGGAATACAAATGGTCTCAGAGCGACCAATAAACAAGGACATTTTGAGCCATTATTTGATAAGTACAAACCAGATATCGTTTGTTTACAAGAGACAAAATCTGAAATGGATCAATTACCAGAAGAGTTGGTCAATTTCCGTAAATATAATTTTTATCTTTCTAATTGTAAAATCAAAAAAGGCTATAGTGGTGTTGCAATTTATTCAAAAGAAAAACCATTAAGTATTAAATACGGTTTTGGACAAAAAAGGTTTGATGATGAAGGAAGAACTATAATTCTTGAGTTCAAAGAATATTTTTTAATTACAGGGTACTTCCCCAACGGAGGGTCTGGGCCAGATAGACTTGAGTATAAACTTGATTTTTATGATTCATTTTTTAAATATATTGAAAAATTAAAAAAGAAAAAAGAAGTTATATTTTGTGGAGATGTAAATACTGCACATAAAGAAATTGATCTAGCTCGACCAAAAGAAAATAAGGAAAATACAGGTTTTCTTCCTATTGAGAGATTGTGGATAGACAAACTTGAAAAAAATAAATGGATAGATGTTTTTCGCACGAAAAATCCAGAAAAAAAAGATAGCTATACTTATTGGGATCAAAAAACTAGAGCAAGAGAGCGTAATGTTGGATGGAGAATAGATTACTTTTTTTGTACACAAAAAATTTTTTTAAAAGTAAAAAAGATACAACATCTAACAGACTATTTAGGTAGTGATCATTGCCCTATTCTATTAGAGCTGGAATAAGCTTGCTTTTAGTTGAAAAAAGAATAAGATTTTTAAAACCATTAAAATGAAAAAATTTATAGGTACGAAAGACAGTATTTACGATATATTTAGTTTTTGGTCTCAAATATATAAAAATACAAAAAAGATAAAAACAAATATCAATCAGTTAATTTTACCACCATCTAGTAATGCTTTGGAGCTGGCAATTCAACATAAAAAACTTTTTTTTATTCGAGAAGATGAAAGTAATAAAATAGTAGGATTTATCGCAGGGGTCCCCTTAAGTATCATATTATATGAGGATAAATACAAAAAACTCTTTTTATATGAAGAAGAATATAGAAAGATTTTTGAAAACATTTTCCTTTTTCTAAGGAAAAAAGATTTTTTATTACCTATTTTGATTGTTGATCTAGAGTCAGAAAAAGATATTTTGGTTGAGATTTTATTTAAGAAATTAATACGTGAAGTTAATAGTTATTATTTTTCTAGCTTAGCTGGAATTTCAAAAAATACTAACTCTACACTTAATGACTTTTATAAAAAATATAGTTTTGACTATTTAGGAGTAAATGAAATAGCTGATGATTTTTGGATAAATTTTTACCAAATTGATATAAAATCCCTACAAAATTAGTAGGGATTTTTTATATATAGTACTTGACTTTTTTCTTAAAGTATGTTATTTTTTATTTAAATAAAATAACATATATGAAAAATTTTAAAATGATTTTTGGACTAGCTCTAATGGTCTTGATACTTGTTTTTATCTCTAAACAAATTATTGTTCCAGATAGTAAGGAAACAGAAATTACAAAGTTAGTTTCTTTTATTAACAGAGCTATTGTTTTCTTTGTTTTCACATTTTTAACATTGAAAACCTTAGGAAAAAAAATAATTAATTAGACTAGTAAATAACCCCTTTTCAAAAAGGGTTATCATTTTACTTTATATTTTTTTATGTTATACTAATAAAAAAAT